>CALCOP010000128.1 GCA_937897365.1 uncultured euryarchaeote | reverse complement strand
TTTTTTCATAGCGTTGAAGTGTTTCGTAGTAATTTTTTTGAGTGACTTTTCAGTTAAATTATCGCTTGAAATAGCCTTACTGAGTGGTTGGAGTATGCCTTTAATTTGCTTAAATCCGGGGCCGATACCTCCTCCAGTTGTTGGTTTTGCCATACCTGCAGCATCTCCAAGCAACATGATTCGATTCGATACGGTTTTCCTTACCATCCCACTCGGGATTGGTCCACAAAATCTTGCTACTTCCTTGATGTTTGAGAAGCGCTTTTTCCAGAGTGGGTGATTGAGTAAATCATCGTAGCACTGTTCAACACTTCGGCCTTGCAATCGTTGTGGAGTCGACCACACCCCAATTCGGTGACTACCAAAGCCTGATGGAATAACCCAGGCAAAAAATCCTGGCGCTATTTCAGAACCGCTATACATGTCCAACCAGCGATGATTTCCTTCATATCCTAAGACTTCAGCTTGGAATCCAATCATCATTTCTTTGGGACGCCCCATCTTAAAGTAACGCCGAGTCCAACTGTGGGCACCATCGCAACCAATGAGTAATTTGGTTGTCATTTTCTTTTCCTCCCCATTTTTCATGACTGAAAGCGATACATGCTCATGTGTACTTTCCGCAGACATTGGTTGAGAATTAAGCCACAGTGTCGCTCCAGCTTCCATTGCTTGTTGTACAACGCCCTGGTCGAATTTCTTTCTACAAACAACATACGTCCGTAATTTTCCATCAGTGCCTACAGGGACCAAGGTCCCAGATGGCCCATGAATACGAGCCCCATCAACTTCTTCAAGAACTGAATCATAAAGTCCCACCTCATGCATAGCTTTGGGGGTCACAAGTCCAGCACATTGGAAAGGTCTTCCGATTTCGGAGTGTTCCTCAAGCATCAAAACACGATGGCCAAGGGACGAAAGATGGGTCGCAGCACGACCGCCAGTTGGACCGGCGCCAACGATGATGACATCCCATTCAGCCCCCTTCATGGTGTAACACCGTAAACCGTTGGACATCAACCTTCGCTCTGTGAGGTTTAGAAAAGGCAGATTTTCAACGTTTAGCAAATCGGTAGCCAATTGATTCGTTTTTCTTCAGATAAAGCGTTGCAGAAAACTCTCGGTTTGTCTTTTTTGAAACGAAATCGTCAAACGGCCCTACCTCTCGCTTTTCGATGAGGATCTTTGCTTCTTCACGCGTAATTGTCCGTTTTGAAATTTCTCTTGATATCTGTATCGAACAGCCCGTAGAACCTTCTTCTGGTTGGTAATGCGTTTCGGTTTCAATGATGTTCACCTTGGTTTTCGGACATACTGCAACAACGCCTTCAACAATCGGGAATCTCTTTGCATCTGCGGCAGCTTCTCTCGGCGGAAATTCAAACTTAATTCTGTTCTTATCGCGGACCAGATATGCCTTAAATGGACGACCACGTTTTGAAATGAAATCCTCTAATAAACCGGATTTTCCATTCGACAAAATATCCTTGGCTTCACTGGGGGTAATGGGGCGTTTACACATTTCTTTCGAAACGCCACCAAACTTGCATTCATCATTATCACAAGCGTACTTCGTCTGTCCTATTCGAACAGTACCCTGGTCACAAGCAGGACATGGACATACCTCTTCATCAGATGCGTCGGATGATGATTCTCCTCCTCCAACAAATTCTACCTTCCCGTCATCGGTTATCTTCACAGTTGCCGTGTAAGGTTCACCAGAACGGTTGAAGAACCCGTGCAGCTCCTCAATTTGACGTTGTTCAAGCAGACGTTTTGCGGTCGCTTGATCAAACCAACGACCGGATGTATCCTTCCAAAACACGAATGAACAGCCTTTGTCTCGCCCCTCATTCAATTCGCATTGGTAGGTTAACGTTGTTTCAATAATTTTACCTTTACAAATTAAGCAATCGCCAATCGATGGTTCATTGACATACAACTCAGATCGATCATGATTTTTGATTCTCTCAACCATTACAGTCGTTTGTTCTATCACCGCATTCATATAATTTTCACGAGGTTCCTCTCCACGTTGAACACGTAACAATGAAGATTCCATTTCCCCAGTCATCTCAGGTGAAGTAATCCATTCAACGGGTATCTTTCGCAAGACGTCGATAATTCGAATGCCGTGTGCAGTTGCGCTTATGCTACCGCCACGTGAACGTTGAATGTAGCCCCTATCAACTAATTTTTCAATAGTGTCAGCACGTGTTGCTGGGGTACCCAATCCTTTGTCTTTCATTGCATCAGAAAGGGTTTCATCATCGATTTGTTTACCTGCGTGCTCCATGAGTCGGAGCAGTCCAGCTTCCTTCAGCCGCCCTTTCGGTTTTGACTTTTCTTCTTTAAACTCGAACGATTCTACAGTTGCATCACAAGG
>CALCOP010000127.1 GCA_937897365.1 uncultured euryarchaeote | reverse complement strand
AACTCGCGACCTCCTCATTACCAATGAGGTGCTATACCGCTAAGCCACGGTGGCAGTAAATACGGCGACCAATACATTGATTATAACCGCTTCGCGTCTTTCAATGGTACAGAAAAAGACCCTTTGAAGTCTTGGAATATCCTCAAAGGCTATAAGGTGATTTTTTCAAATATAATATCGGAGAAGGCGACTTCTCTGGATGGGATATTATGGAGCGAGAGCAAGAAAATAAAGTGGAGATGCGGCAACGAGTTCGTGATCTTCAAAGCCAAGTAGATGAATTGAAAGACCTCGTGAATACGTTATTGAGCGTTATCTGCGAGGAACCTGATGGCGTGCACAGCGGAGCTGCACCTACGATTCCCGATCAGCCTGGGACAAATTACTGCATGTGATTATCCTTTGATTACCGCAAGTGGGTTGAGTCGCACTACGGGGCGTGCCAATCCAGCATTCTGCGTTAACTGTATGACTTCATCAACATCTTTGTAAGCATCTGGTGCTTCTTCGGAGAGCACATTTGGCGTAGACGCATGAACTCGTATTCCTTTCTTTTCCAGTTCCAATTTCAATGCCTTTCCATCAATTGTTTGCTTCGCTTTACTTCTTGATAATGCCCTTCCAGCACCGTGGCATGAAGAACCAAACGCAATATTTTGGCCTGTTTTTGGTCCAGCCATCACCCAGGACCCTGTCCCCATATCACCTGGAATTAGAACTGGCTGGCCTAAAGTTCGATTGGTTTTTGCCATATCGCCGCTGTCCCCACTAAAGGCACGAGTAGCTCCTTTGCGATGTACGCAGCAAAGACAATTTTCACCGTGAATGTTATGGGTTTCTACTTTGGCAATGTTATGGGATACATCATACAGTGTCCTCGCTTCACCGTCAACTCCAAGTTCAAGGCGTAAAACTTCTCGCAAACGGTGGGCAAGCGTACTACGATTAGCAAAAGCGAAGTTTGCAGCAGCATTCATCGCATCGAAATAGGCTTTACCTTGAGGCGAGTGAAAGGGAGCAGATGCGAGTTGTCTGTCAGCAATTTCATACCCCCATTCCTCATCAACCCAAATCTCACCTCGTTGTTTATATCGCCTTTCAAGACTTCGAACATGGTCGCTGCAAACTTGGTGACCCAGTCCACGTGAACCAGAATGAATCATTGCAACAAGTTGACCGTCATACAATCCCCACTTTTCTGCAGTGTTCTTATCTACAGTTTTTCCAACGGTTTGCAGTTCAAGGAAATGGTTTCCACTGCCCAGTGTACCGAGTGCTCGCAGGCCGCGTTCTTTTGCCCGTTGAGATATCTCCGCATCTTCGGTGTGGAGAATACCATTTGATTCCAAATGCTGTAAGTCTTCGTCGTAACCATAGCCGAGTTCTACTGCTGCAGATGCACCACCTTGGATAATATTTTCAAGATCTGCAAGCGTTATTTCAACACCACCTTTGCCTGATGCGCCAGCAGGTATTCGCCCTGCTAATCTGCCAGCGAGTTTTTTGAGGTTTGGAATGTCATCTGCAGTTGCGTCTAGCGCCAGCATTCTGACTCCACAATTGATGTCAAAACCAACACCACCCGGCGATATTGCACCACCATATTCGCCATGCTCAGTGTCAGTGGCAATAACCCCACCTATGGGTAGGCCATATCCGAAATGCCAATCTGCCATGCCCCATGCTTCACCAACAATTCCTGGCAGACTCGCAGCATTGATGAGCTGTTCTGGACCTCGGTCGTCAGCATGTTTTCTCAGATGGATTTCATCTGTAACGAGACGTGCATCGACCTTCATTCGCCCATGTGCCTTGATTCTCATCGTGCCATCCCCTTCATCGGAGAGGTAGCGACGCCAATCATCGGACATGTATGTTGCTCGAGACATTTACCTTTGAGCATTGTTCTTCATTTCTGTCTAAAAAGACCCATAGGTTTCAAGGGGTGTCGCTCGGTGGGCAAGTTGTAACCTTGGGGGGACTGCGTCATATGGGATTGCCGCCGATTGATTTAGCTGTCTTCAAGAACGAAGGTTATGTTCGTAAGCAATGCCGAATTTCCGGCCTATGGTTTTGGACTACTGACTCGACTCGTGATACCTGTGGTGATACGTCAGAGGACGAGTATACGTTCATCGGCGCTCCGTTGATTGAAGGATTCTCCATGAGAGGGAAAGCGTTGAAAGATGCAATGCGAGAGGCATTCCTATCCTTTTTTGAAAAGATTGAGCACACTCGAATAGATCCATATCCAGTGTTGGCTCGGTGGCGAGACGATATACATTTGACAATTGCTTCAA
The DNA here is from genome assembly GCA_937897365.1 of uncultured euryarchaeote. Lineage (GTDB taxonomy): Archaea > Thermoplasmatota > Poseidoniia > Poseidoniales > Poseidoniaceae > MGIIa-L1. The sequence goes on along the minus strand of CALCOP010000127.1, from coordinate 360 downwards.
TTGCCGATTTCCAGCCCCACGTCACTTCTGGAGAAGTTGAACCTCCCGCAAATCCCTTGACGATTTCTCAACCATGTATTCGTTTGACTGATGTTGATGCAGTGGGCCGCTCTGGACGGCACTTGACTACTTTTGAGATGATGGCACACCACGTATTCAATCGACCCGATGAAGGTAAAATGTACTACTGGATGGAAGAGTGTGTTCAGCATTGTCATGATTTGTTGACGAAAACGTTCAACATTCCTTCCAATGAAATTACCTATGTCGAAAACCCATGGTGTGGAGGGGGAAATGCTGGTGCCGCAGTTGAAGTCATTGTTGGTGGACTTGAATTAGCAACATTGGTCTTCATGAATC
>CALCOP010000126.1 GCA_937897365.1 uncultured euryarchaeote | reverse complement strand
TGAACTGTTCGATTGCAGTCTGTTCTTCTTTTTTAGGAAGTACTTCTTTCTTCACTTCTTTCTCCGCCTCTTTCTTAATTTTCGGTTTTTCGTTGACGAGGTATCTCTTTTTCCACGACTTCATAGCAGGTGTTTTTGGGTCATAACTGCCACTTTTAGAACGGTTTATTTCCTCATCACCAGTTTGACTTTTCGCCATAAAAGAACGTTCTACAAAGGGGTAATAAGTAGTTTGCCGGTGCTGCCGAAACCCCCTCTCCTTGAGAGGCTATTCCACTCGCCAAATCTCTTTACCACGGCATCAATTCTTCTCTTTTGTTGCAAAAAAGTTCTCAACTCGATTGTAAAACTTGTCTTCGAATGTGGAAATTTTAGTAACTATTTTATTTTTTGAAGGCTCTTTTTCCTGTAAGATTGGCACCATTGAACTCCAGACCCCTTCACCTTTCAATCGAGACCAGAGAGCTGCAGAAATATGCAATACGATGAGGAAATAACTGAGGTCTGCTGCGGTTCCATGCAAATCCAAGACGACATCCATGATGTTTCCAACTTCATCAGGTGTTGCATTTTCCGTATATCCTTGCGTATACAATCCAGCAATCGCCAGTCCAGTCAGCGGAAGAAGAATGAAGCATGCATACATCGAGAAATGAACTGCCTTAGCAAAATATGTGTGAACTTTTGGGACGGGTTCACGTGCACCCTGGAATGTATCAAATCGTCTCATGTAGGAGTATCTCATGAGTACAATGACGAGAAATAAAGTGGCAAAGGCAACTTCGAAAAGAAGTAAACCCCTGTCTTCTAATTGTGATAAATCGTCGACTTGTTTGAATATGCCATAGGCATAGAGAACGACAAAACTCCAATGAATGACTTTTGCAAGTCGGGTATGAGGTTTTGACATGGATGAATCCCCTCGCTTCCAGTTTATGGCTTCTTACATCTCGTGCACCCGCACGACAACTCTATTTTACTGGACTTTCTTGACTTATTAAGGGTTGAATCCTTCTGCTGGTGTGATTCTGAAAACGCCGTTTGGCCCACTGCATCCACCAAGTGGAATCAAGAAAGAACGTGTTGATGCGGTTGTTCGTGCTCTTGATTGGTGCGAAGCGATTGCTTTAGGAAGCCTCTGGTCGATTCATAAAATTGGAGAACGAATTTCTCTATGTCAAATAATCAACGGACAAAGGCTGGAGCTTTTCCCACTTGAGGCAGCGCGTCTTGATCTCGGTCTTGAGTCACGATTTCTTTCAAAACACCTTCCTATTCAACTCAACAAGGCCGACGCATGTGTTCGTTTTAATCGTCATATTCGTCCTATTCCACTGCATACAGATATGATTGCGAGCATGGTTTTACTTCTCGGAAGTGAGGATTTTATTCCTTCATATGTCCCCGATACTCTTCATCAAATACTTACTGCTGAACAAATACAAAACCTTCCTGTTGTCCAGCCAGGTCGATTCGGCCGTCAACCTCCTTTAGAGGACGCCATGTTCACGATAACTGATCTTGAGGCTCGTGAATTTTTCACGGCAGCACCTGAGGAGCAGTGGCTTCATCATGCCAAGCGATTGTGCCCACATCGACAACCAAACACGCTTCGCTGGATACTTTTCCACCTTATTGAAGACCCAATTCAACCATCTACATGGGCGGATGAGCAACTGCACAGAAACCCAGACCTGTATTCAATGGTTCATATCGAGAACGCACTTTCCCATACCTGCACACTTATTCGCTCATGGGCGGTGATGCATTACGCACAACGGTCTGAACAATTCACGCTTGAGAGACTTCTGCCGATGCGGTATGATGAGGATTCGGTGGTCGTCAACCGTGTTCTCACGCGCATCCGCAGTTTCTCTTTTTCCGACCAAAAAAAGGGCGATTATATCTCACCACTTCTTGAGGATTCATCTCTATGTATGATAGCAATCAACCATCTTGGACATCTTTCTCTTCCAGTTTCAAAGAAGCTGGAACTTCTCGGACCATTTTTGCAAAGCGAGACTTCCGAACTTGTTGTTTCAGCAATTCGAGCTTTGCGTGATTCAGACTGTAAAGAAACCGAGCAGGCACTCATTCAGTGCTTCGAAAATGATAATCGCCACGTACTTCGCGCCTTACTGCAATGCATTCCATCGTTCGGTCCGTGGTTTGAGCCTTATGCGAAAAAGTTGGTCGAAATGCGAGAAGTGCAACTTGATTTAGTCAAGGCTTTAGGAAGGTCTCACGGATTCAATCAAACTCCTCTCATTAAATCGCTCATCGAAGGGGAGCGAAACACGCTCATCGTTCGTGGATTGCAATCTCTCTCAATGACTCATTCTGTTGAAGCCATTGAACTGATTGGTTCTTATCTTCTCACCCATGAATCGCGTTACGTTCGTCGTAATGCTGCAGAATATCTTGGTGAAACTGGTCGAATTGCTGCTCTGTCTTATTTGGTTCAAGTCGGTCATGACATTTCATTTGGAGTTAAAGATTCAGCACGACGTTCTATTGAGAAAATAAATGCCAAACACAAGATATGATATTGATTTTCATCTTCATTTCTTTAGATTACGTTGTCTTAATGCTTCAACTGCAACGACACTAACAGCAACTTGAAGATTGTATGAAGGTACAAATCCATCCATTGGAAGAAGCACGCAAGCATCTGCTGCGGCAAGAACTTGCTCACTCACCCCTTCTTTTTCTGCTCCGACAACAAGCATCACATCACCAGTGAGATCTTCATTCCACGGTTCGTGAGTTCCAATATCTTCAACAGCAATAATTCGAACACCATTTGCTTTTGCCACTTTGAGTATTTCTTCAGTCGTACTGTACACAACTGGAATAAATCGGTCAGCACGCATACTTGAGCGGCGAATCGTCCTTCGCTCTTCATGTGTTTTTTCGACATTGAGAACGACAGCATCTGCCCCGGAAACCTCTGCACATCGAATTGCAAAACCAAGATTTGTGGAGTACGTGACCCCATCAAAGAACCATATCGTTCCTCCTCTTTCAAGAACTTGATTCAGGTTACCATTCGGAATACGTCCAGTCATAGCCAAAGCATCAACAAATCCATCTGCGGACATTCGCCATAGATCATTAGTTGACCCTTCTTCTAAGAGGATATCTTGATTTTTACACAGTTCTCGAATATCAGAAGTATCCTTCTCTCGGTCGACCAAAACCATCTCTATCGGTTCTTCAGCGAGGAGTGCGGCAAGTACGGCATCCCGACCAGTAATCTGCTCTGCCATGAAGGAGCCTGTTCCGCAGTACTCATGAGGCTATCCGCACTGGCAATACCATGGCGAAAAGTCACAGCCCGAAATTTTTAGCTCTTGTTGAAGCCGCACGTTCAGCCGTTTCTGAATGCGATGCAGCCGAACTTAAGGCAATGATGAGTCACGAAAATCCTCCAGTGGTCTTGGATGTACGGGAACGACATGAATTTGAAGCAGGTCATTTGGTTGGTTCGATTCATATTGGAAAAGGCGTGCTTGAACGAGATATTGAGAAACATGAGATCGCTGAAGACACCCCCGTCGTTCTGTATTGCGGCGGCGGTTATCGAAGTGCGATTGCAGCAAAATCACTTCAAGAAATGGGGTATGTAAACGTATATTCGTTGTGGGGTGGCTGGCGCGGAATACAATCTGAAGGCTTACCAATTGAATGATTTTGGCGTATGAAAATACGACAGCAGCACGCGTTTTACATCTCGATTGATGGCAGTTGACGCGTGGGCAGACTCATAAAGGGGAGTTAAGTCGCCAAGACGCTGAGAAGCGCAGGTGTTCATCATGGCTCGAGGATTGTATCAACATGTTCGTGAAACTTGGAAGCAACCAAAGGATGCACTGCCTCACATGTTCCGCCAGACACGTCTCGCACAATGGCGTCGCGAACCGGTCAACTGCAAGATTGACCGTCCTACTCGAATCGATGCTGCTCGACGCATGGGTTACAAAGCCAAGCAAGGTGTCGTTCTCATTCGAACCCGAATCCGCCGTGGTGGATTGCGCAAGGGTAAGATTCACATGAAGCGTAAGCCAAGTAAGGCAGGTATCAAGAAAATCACCATGGCAAAGAATACACAGCGAATGGCTGAAGAGCGTGTTGCTCGCCATTTCCCGAACCTGGAAGTTCTCAACTCGTATTGGGTCGGACAAGACGGAAAGCACAAGTTCTACGAAGTTATCATGATTGACACACACCACCCTGCTATCATTGCAGACAAGCAACTCGGTGTGTTCAGTGCTGCGAATGGAAACAAGTCCCACCGTGGACGCGCATACCGTGGAAAAACCTCAGCTGGAAAGCGAGGCCGTGGATTGCACAACAAGGGTAAGGGTGCAGAGAAGTTGCGCCCTTCCCTCAAGGCAAACCTCAACCGTGGAAAGTGATTGGGCCCTCGCTCAAATCCTGCCAATGTCTTCAAGAAGTGTCGACGTTTTGTTGATGACATGGCGGGAATGGCTGAATACGGATTGATGATACTTGGTGCCGCTTTGGGAATTGGAATTGGTTGGCTCTTAGCCAAGAATCGTTATGGCAGTGACGTGATTCGAGCTGAGGCTCAGGTTTCGGCTATCTCTCAAAGCAAGGAGTCGATGTTGGCAGAAATGCAAAGTGTCGCTTCAAATGTGGCTCGTCAAAACTCAGAAGACTTCCTTCGCTTGGCTGAAGAACGACTTGGAAAGGTGGAATCTGAAGCCGCAAAAGATCATGATGCTCGTAAAAAGGAAATGGAGGGTATCATAAAACCAATGACTGAATCCCTTGCAAATCTTGATGAAATGTCGAAGAAAATGGAGAAGGAACGAATTGATGCATACGCTGGAATGAAACGTCATATGCAAATTCTTGAAGCGAATACTGAACGGCTCGGGACCGAAGCGAACTCTCTCTCAACTGCACTCCGAAAGAGTTCAAGCGTCCGAGGAGATTGGGGTGAAGTCGCCCTTCGTAATCTGCTTGAGATGGCAGGTATGACCAAAAACACAGATTTCCTTGAACAAAAGGGAATCGAAGGTGGCGGCCGACCTGATTTTGTCGTACGACTTCCTGGAGATGGAGCAATACCTATTGATGCCAAGACGACTGCGAAGCATTATCTTGAATCTCTTGAGGAACAGGACGCTGCTGCATCTGCTGCTAAGGTTGCGTTACATGCGAAAGCATTGCGTGGGCGCGTTACAGAACTCACGCGCAAAGATTACCTTAGCGGTGTCAGTGGTCGTGCAGAGTTCGTCGTCATGTTCGTGCCGTCAGAAGCACTCATCTCTTCAGCATTTGAAGTCGATCCGGAACTACATGCTCATGCTATGGAGCGCGGCGTCATCATTGCTGGTCCTGCATCAATGATTGCATTGTTGAAGACTGCAGCGCTGTATTGGCAACAAGTTCGCTTTGCTGAAGAGGCTGCTGAGGTCGTATCTGTTGCCCAAGAATTTTATCTTCGTATGGCGACTTGGAGTAATCATTTCGCAGAAGTTGGAAAACGGCTTGACAAGGCAACTGAGTTCTACAATAAGGCAGTAGGTTCTTGGGAGCGTAATGTCATACCACAAGGGAAAAAATTAGAAGAGTTGGAAGTGGCAAGGAACTTACCGAAGACGCTTGTAGAACCTGAGGTAATCACACAAGAGATACGGGTGCCAAGAGACCTCAGTGAAGGAATTGAGGAAGAGTAATTACAGGCGCGTATTGAATCCCATTGCTCGAACGACGCACCATCCAGCGCGTGATTCCCAAATCGAAAAACAACCACCTGCAATGCTTCCAGCTACGGCTATCCAGCCTATTGAGGGTAAAACCCCGGTAGCTACGAGCAAAGCCGTGCCGAGGCCGCCAGCGACTGCCAAAATCCCTACTCTCAAGCGTGCAGCTTTTCCAGCAGCGTTGATGTTGCAGGTGAGTGCCATGGTGTCAAATCACATATTGTAGTATATGAACGAATGTTTTTCCCACCATTCCAATATACATTATTTGGTTAAATCTCGGGGTTCTTTTATTGCCCCTCGACTGGTGGCTTCGTCAAGGGATATCATGGTCGAGGGTGAAGAATCTGTCTCCCGTCTCACTGGACTTGAGGTCTTCTTACCCGATGGTCGACGCTTAGGCGTGGTTCACGATGCAGTGATTGATGCCAACGGAATGTCATGTACCCACTTATTTGTTCGAGATACAGAAGAGGATTTGGTTGAAGGATCAGTACATGTCGCAGTACCTTGGCGCTGGGTTCGGGCCATAGATCGAATTGTTTTGCTACGTTGGTTTCCTCCAACTCCAATACCACTACAGAGTTGAGGTGTAGTTGTGCGTATGGAATTACACATTCTTGGAACTTCTTCGGCCCGTCCAACGGGAAGGAGACAGGTCAGTGGAAGTCTCGTTCAATGCGGCGATGGAATCATGGTCGTCGATGCAGGTGAAGGTTTTCAGACGCGGTATGCCATGCAACGCAAACGATTGAAATCATATGATAAAGGAAACACTTTACGCGCTTCTCGTGTTCATGTCATTTGTTTGACACACGGACATTTAGATCACACTTGGGGGGTACTTCCCTGGATGCATACTATGTCGCTGGATAAACGAGAACATCCAATCATGGTTATCGGCCCCACTTCTCCAGAGGTTTTTGACGCTTTGTTGGACAAAAAAGGCATACCGCAATCAGCACCAAGTGCAGAATTAGCTCGACAAATCAAGAGTTGGCAAGAACTCGGCGCTACCACTGAAAGTTTAGGTTATGCAGTTCGTTGGATTCTGGGTGATGTTCCTGCAAATCGATGGCTGGAAATGGGTAGCAATGGCCAATGTGTTTTGCTTGATTCTATGCCTCAACCAGATGGTTGGAAGAAGAATCGCATTCAACCTCTTGCGACTCTACACTCGGTTCCCTCGTGCGCTTGGATGTTGGAATCGAAGGGAGGGGCTGGGAAGTTCAATCGGTTGAAAGCAGCGGAGCTGAAACTAACCGACCAACAGAAAGCTCAGCTTTCTTCGGGAATCGATATTCAGATGAGTGACGGAACACCACTCAAAGCATCAGATTTCCGTGGAAAAGACCGTCCAGCCACACGAATGGTCATTTCAGGTGATACTGCTGAAATGGCGACTGGGCTTACATCGATATCTCAAACCGATGTCTTGGTTCACGAATCAACATTCATCGATGAGGCTCAGCAATGGGCAGATGAATTTCTTCATAGTACGAGCACAGGAGCCGCTCGAACCGCTCTCGCTTGCAACGCCCGTCACCTTGTACTGACCCATTTTAGTGCCCGACTCAAAGACGCTGAAATCCCTCTTTCTGAAGCAAAAGATGTCTTTGGTTCCAATGAAATATCCGTTTCCGCCGCAATGGATGGTGACCGAATAATTATTTCAGAAACGGGAGATATCAGCCATCTTGTATGGGCTGGCGATGGATGGACTTCTTGAGCAAACGGCCACATCATTGAAGTGGTTAACGACTTACAGCAGTGCATGCGTTCCTCAGTGCTTGTCGCAATCCTACTTTGTGTGATGCTGATTCCGTCATCCACTTTAGCAGACCAAGGTCGTGCTGAACCCGGCTGCTTGAACGACACGCCGAGTTCATTTTCCAGCGCGACGGTCATCGGTGATGGCGCTTGCATCAAAATTAATCTCGGGGTTTTAACGCCCGGTGACGTCTACGATCTTTCCATTATCGTGAGTCAAGATGAGTTGGATGTCTTGGTGTTTGACCAAAACTCGATACAACCTTACGACCTTGGACAGTCGTATCGTAATTTGTTCGAACAGATACCTTCGACAGAATCTGCCCTCGGAAGTTATCAATTCCACTGGCAAGTACCCGCCTCAATCAATGCCAAAGCATGGTACATCGTCTTTGACAATACAGCGCATTCCGGTGACCAAGGAATGGGTGACCAAGGTGGAGTTGACAGTCGTGCAAGTTTGACGATTTCTAAATTAACGGACTCTTATTGGACGCCGTTTCACAACCTTATTGCCATTGAAAACTCCTCCTCTGAAACATTGCTTTCGGGAGATGATTTGCAACTTGATGCGGGAACCAGTGTCGTTGTTACTGCATGGTCGCTCGAAGGAAATGGTGACATTTATTTGCAAACTCGAGCCATGAACGATCTCTATTCGTCCGGAGGCGTCGGCTCCCTCTACATCACAGGGGCATCGCTACAATCGATTGACGGTTCTTCCTCATTTTCGTGGATTGTTCCAAATGAATTAGACGGCGAAGAGTTGATTCTCATTGCCGACAATACCGATACACCGGTTGGTGGAGCGAATGGCGAAAGTCACGTGAGGATGACTGTTCGTGTTGAACTTGCACCCCAATTAAATCCCATTCTTTCCGATGACAGTAACTCAACCACTGCAGTTGGTAATCCTGTGACTTTCGATGCGTATTCAACGCCGAACCGATTGAATCAGATTGCGTCCGCATCGTGGGATTTTGATGCAGAAGTCGATGCGAACGCAGACGGCGATTTTACCAATGACCAAGATGCGATTGGTTGGGATGCGGTAGCCATTTGGAACACACCCGGTGACCGCACAGTTACACTAACTGTGTCCTCTCCAACGGGTTCATCAGCATCAACAAGCTCGGTAATTTCTGTTCTTGATGTAATGAATCCAGTCGCACGCATAGGAGGTAACGGGCAGCCAATTGCCGGGGGTTGGAAACTTAACACTGGTGATACTCTTGTCCTCAATTGCGATGGAAGCTCAGACGACCATCTCATCAGCATGTGTGCGTGGAACTTAGACGGCTCCCCTTATGGACAGAACAGTTCAGTTTCTTTCTCATGGGCTGATATCGGAACTCATGAAGTCATGCTAACGGTGAGCGACGCCTCTGGTAATTCCAACAGTATTTCTACGACATTACTTGTCACTGACACGACAAAACCTGTTCTGGAACGACCCAGTCTTGACCAACTTCCATCAACTGGCCAGGTTGGTGACGCCATGACTTTCGTCGTTCAAGCAACCGATAGCTACGACTCAGAATCGGTTTTACGTTATCATTGGGACCTTAATCCAGATGTTGATTTAGATAGTAATGGCAATCCAAGAGATGATGCAGACGAAACGGGTTCTTCAACGGAAATTGAATTTTCTAAGGCGGGCAAATATGATGTGGTGGTAACCGTTTTTGATCAATCGAATAACTCGGATAGTCATGCATTTACCATCACCATCGAAGCGCCTCCGGAAAAGGGGAGTATTGCTGGAATTTTACTCATGGTCCTGTTTATCGGAACTCTCACGATGGGGATTGCTCTACTTGGACATCGACGCTGGCAGAACGGAATTGCAAAAGAGTTGTTGATTGGAAGGGGATTGAGTGAATTGGAGGCCGAAGCCCACATGGCAACGGTTGCGAGCACTCGCAAAATCCCTCTGTTTTCTTCAGCGGTTGTTCTTGCCGGACTTGATGCAGGTGAAGTTCAGTCATCATCATCGAGACTTGAGCAAGAGAAGGCTGCGGAGATGGCTGCCATTTATGGTGAACAGACACCGAGTGAAACGCAAATGAACAGCGGTTTTGCACCTCCTTCATTTACTCAGCAAACCATTTCTCAGGGCAGTCAAGCCGCTGCTGCTGATGCTCTGGCATTGTTTAACGATGAAACACCCGTACCCTTGACTCAGCCAACGATGCAGACTCCGCAAATGAGTGGTGAAACATACACTTCTTCTGCACCGCAAACTGTGGTAAAGAGTGGGGGCGTCTCACTTCCTGAAGGCGTTCAGGCGACATCTCCAAAAGTCGTTCAGGATATCACCCAATCCGAAACACAACCTGAACCCCTCACTCGGAGCGTAACATGCAATGGCTGTGGAGTTATTTTTGATGTTCAAATCCCACCGGGCGCAGATGCGATTGTTGTCGCTTGTCCGACCTGTTCACGTGATACAACGGTTTCGTTGTGATTATTCCGCCCGTAGGGCGGTATGCGAAATAAGTTGATTTTTCACGCATAACGGGGATGGGTTCTCATAGTGGGGGGTCATCCTTCTTTCATGGTAGAGAGTCAACCGCGCTTAATTCGCGTTGGTTTGCCTCAAAATTCTGACCCGCGCCGAATGGCGGTTCTCCTCGTTTTTCTGATGTTAATATCACTGACACAGCCTGCCAGTGCGAACCTTTCTGTTTCTCGGAACGACTTCGGGGTCTTGGATGAATTGGATGATACATTATCTAAACGCACGGACAATGACGAGGCGAGTGTTGCTTCTCAGGGGGCAATCGATGCTTTGAATGCCGTTGACCTTGCCCAAAGGCCGATTGATTCAACAGACCCGCTCTCGGAAGCAAGCGGTTATCTTGACGGATTGGAATTGAGGGATTCGTCACCATTTGTCGCCGACCACCCTCGCCCGTATGAATTTCTCATGGACGCTTCCACGCAGCCTGATGGCTGGCCATACAATTTGTTTGAGACCTTATTTTCAGTTCAATCACTCGGACTGAACAACCCGTTGGGAATTGGAATTAACACGTATGCCGTGTATGTAAACTTCTCATCGAGGGATAACGGTCCGTCTCATGAAGCATGGGTTGAAGGAACCTTTACCGGTGAACTTCTTGTTGGCACTGAAATTGTCCTGTTCAATAATTACATCGATATCGATGGCGACTCAGTCGACGATCTTTCGGTCGGTTTGACGATCGAAGGAATCATCACGCAAGGAGATGGCTTTGGCATTGAATTAGGTGATTGTGGCATCCCCCCTGCAACCCTTCCATGCGTCGAAGAGGTGTGGATACGACCGACTTTCCAGTGGAAGGTAACCGCTCTCAATCAAAACGACTTCTTGTGGAACAACATGTCTCATCTTGAAGTGAGTTTGATGAAAGGTTTGGCGTTTGATCTCACTCTTGATGATTCAGAATCGTATGCAGTTATTATTGACACCCGTTTCACCCAACCTCCTCATCAATTCACGCTCGGAGTTGGTCTTCAGAAAATGACCTTTAGTGTCAATGCTGTTATCACGAATGTTTTGCAATTCATCAGTTCACTCACCACCGGACAAATCAATGCTTCAGCACTCAGTTTAACATCGATTTCAGCGCCTTACGCTATTCGCGCTTCAAATCCAGACGCTGACAGTTCAAATCGACAATCAGACTGTAACGACGGAACTTCATATTACGACCCAATTCTTGACCATCAAGCACACAGCCACGACCATAAATGTGGTTTTGGACTCGGTGTTGGATTTATTCGCTTTGATGGTTATGGTGGAGGTACTACAGCCCCGATACTTGAGACAGCATACATCGACGCGAGTTTCCATCCAGAGGTCGGTGAAACTCGAATTCCAAACGAAGTTGACATCACATTACGTAATGATAACCTCGGACAAAACACGTTCGATACTGTTGAAATTTTCTCCGATATCGGTGCAGATATGTATCTTCATTATTTCGAAGATCGTTCAAACACTACAGAAGGTGACTCGCCATTCGGAAATGTAACGGATTCTCGCTCTTGGATTCGTGGTTTGCCGTCGGGTACATTACATCCTGATGAAATTGCGGCTGTTTTTACGATGATTGGTGAGGAGCCTGGAGGTACCGACCTTCCAGGAGACATTCCCAGTCGTCTCTCCATGATTATTGCTATCAAAAATTTCTCCGGTGATAGCTTGAACAATGTTGATGATCCAACACTTCCAGTCAACCCTGCCAATCCGCCCAATACCTTAGTGGCGATTGTAGCTACCGAATCGATTGACTTCCTGGATTACAAATCAACATTCATGCGCGGTGGTTATGCAAGCGATTCTTCATCCATTCAACTGAGCATTGCGAATGTACCGAAGGTGATCATTGTCGAGGGTAGTTTTGAAATTCCAGAAAGTGGCTTGAGTCGCGTGAATTATGATAATCCAAATCTCAATACAATTGCTCAGGTCTTCGATAACGCTCTGTTGACGATTGTCGAGGTGATTCTCGATGTAGGTGATGTTGTGAACGGCCTCCCCGAGTCGATTGTGGGAACAGCCGGTGCGACAGGTGGAGCAGTGAGGCTTAATTGTTACAATCAAGTCAAGCAAAGCCTCCCAACTTCGGTTCGTGAACCCATGGAAATAGGTTCTGTTTCAATTGCAATTTCAAGCAGTGACCAACCATGGCTGCCGGATATTGATCACATTTTGCTCTCCGAAGATACGAACATTAAGCAAGTAAACTCTCGAATTGGAGGGCTGCAAGAACCATTGGTTCCTGTGGCTATGAGTGCCCGAATAGGCGGAATTTCAAGCGTCACCCATGATTATGATCCAATCAACGATGTTCGTCAAATGGAATTACAAGGTGTTGATAGTGGTCCATTTTTGATTGGTCATATCTTACATGATGACGGTGATATTGTTTCTGCAAATCAACAATCGGCGACACTTTCAAACCGTCCGAGTACTTTCAATGTGACACAAACTGCTGAAGCGCTCACGTATGCCGCATCAGGTCCGATAGGTACGATTACCTATGGAGGGGATGGTGACGGCCAACGTAATGCAATTCGATTGAACGGCCTCCCCTCTTCGTTCCAACTGATTCTCGGCGATACCGTCGGATATGTTGCTGCAACGCCGATGGAATCGATAGAAGTACAACTCACCAACGCTACACAACCTTTCACCATGGATGGTGACCATTTCCGCTTCTGGGTTGACGAAGCGACTGGAGAAACCAGTTTAAGCACAGAAATTTCAGATGTAACAAGCATTCGGCGTCTTTCTCCTCTTGACCCAGGTGCAAATGGACCGGAAGGAAATTCACGAATTGAATTACTTCGTTCACAATCCTCGCCGATGAATATTCTTCTTGAAGATGAAACAGAATATGACGACTCTTTCAAGGGCATGAATGGACGAATCGCCATTGATCCGTTACCTGCCAACATCACTGTTGCCTATCCGAGCGGAGTTGACTCGTCGGGTCTGGAATTACCCACATTTGATGAAGGCGATGGTGTCCAAGCTCTTTCATTTTTCCTTGGAGATTTGGTGAACTTTGGTTCCTTAGTCAACGACTTTGTCTACTCGACAATCGTTGATTTGGGGGGCATTGAAACCGGCGATGAAAACATGTCTTTGGGTCTTGATTTACAAACAGGTGAGGCTTTTGATGTGACGATGGATGTTCGCAAAGGAACCAACATTCTCGAGGAACCGGAGTGGTCGCACGGTATTGGGATGGAAGTTTTCGAAGCATCAAAGGTGACATTTAACTTGTCTCGAATGCCTACATTCACTCTTTCGAGCCGGACAATTGTCAATGATGCGTTAGCCGATTACAAGATTTCTAAAGACGAATATCAGGCGGTATTACAAGAAGCCGATGCAGCAAATATTTCCAATATTTCACAACTCCTTTTGGCGCTTGAAGACGGTGTTATTTTAGAATCAGAAATGGAAGGAGCAAATCGAAGTCTTTGGGAGGAGCAAGGTATTACCTATGAGCTTCGAAGATCTTGGCATTTGCGTTCATGGCTACCGAATTTACCTCCGGGGAGAATTCTTTTGGAATATGATTTCCGGATGAGAGATGGAATTCCATTGTATGAGTTTGACCTCTTCTTAGAACAATGGACGCCAGAGCGCCAACAAATGAGCATCATTGTGAACGGTTTAGAAGGCAGAGACATGGAAATTGTCATCGCAGGACTTGATACAAGTGGACCAAATAATGTGTTTGCAAACACCTTATTTTCTACTCAAGATAACCTCACTGTCCCTCGAGTGTCAATCGATATGAGTTATGATTTGGGTACGCAGTTGGATTCTGTTCATGCAGTCTTTATCGACAGACGTGCCCTAAGTCGTGTAGAGGCGCTCATTGTTGACGTCCCACAAGCGATGACATTTTCATCAACCGTTGGAGATATTTTCCTCATCGAGGTTGATGTCCCTCCACAATATCAAATCGATGGTCACTCAGCACAATCACTCATGATTCAGCAAATGCGTTATGTTGATGGATTTTGGTGGCCAGCAACTGTTTTTATGCGTGATTTGCCGGGTGAAATGGCGCTCGCTGCGCAACCCAATTCCAACTTCGATATCCGCGCAGATATATCTTTCCAAGGAATGATGGAATTGGATTACAAATCAAACACAGATGATATGGATTTGTATCTTGAGGCCACAGGGCGTTCTGTAGATTTCAAAGGCGATGTGCTGCTGTTGGCAGAAGATTTGCCTTCGACCTTCGTTCTTCAGACCACAGATGACTGGGGGATGAGAGTTGCATCTTCAGGCCAAGGCGTAAGTCGACTTTACATCAAACAAACCGACTTACCCTCGACTCCAGGTGTGACTATCGATCGTATTGAGGTGATTGGACAGGACCTTAAATCGGCTACAATTCATGTCTACATGGGTCCATTCCAATATCCAGTGATTGTTCTTGATGACATCACAAACGGACGTATTGTTGCCAGTTCAGAAGCAACCGTTGAACCCTATTACATGACAGGATTCCTTGAAGGATTTTCGTTCAGCGGTCGTGCAGTTTTGCTCGATGCTCAGTTTACCGGTCCAATTCCAACAGCTTCATCGTTCGGAGTAAACGGTATGGTTACTGACCTTTCACTCATTGGTTCACTTACTGGAGACAGTGTTGAGACACGACACATCCTCTTGGTGGAACCGATTACGACCGCCATCGCCAGTGGTTTGGCCCTTTTGTGGTGATAGAATGATTGACGAAAGTAAGATTGCCTTCAACGAACATGGAGATATGTTGGTTCATGAAGATGATATTGAGTCGGTAGGATTACTTGATGTTGCACGTTTACAAAAAATTGAATCCCTTGGTTATTCGCTGGACGAAGATGGGATTGAAACATATGAAGATATGCAAAAAGTGTCGAAGGCAATTGAATTGATTCGCCGAGAGGTAAGCCCAAGTCGGGTGGCCTTAGCGGGGATTGTATTCCTTCTTCTCATCGGGGTAATGGCCAGTGGATGGTACTGGGCTTTACCACGAGATGCGGTTGATATTGAAACGCAATATCTTCAACGAGGCGGACATTTGTTAATGTCAGAGATACACAATGTTGGTAGTCGAGAAATTACCGATGTGTCTGTGCAAATTGAATTCCAATCCCTTGATGGTGAAGTTCTTGGCGTGATGTCTATTTCGGTCGATGAAATAGATGCGCATTCATCACTTGCAGGTGATAAACTTGAGATGTTGATTATTGGCCATACTGTGTGGGCTGAATATATCATTTCTATTGACCTTCAATACACAGATTACAACAACAATATTCAGAACGAAGAGTGGTCGCATTCTGTTGGAGTTTGGAGCAATGAATACTTTAGAGATAAGGCAGACAGAACGACATGGCCAATTTCTTGAATTGCTTTTTCACTACCCAAAATACCCATAGCGATAAAACGGGGCGAAGGGAGGACCAAATGTGCAAGTCAAGCGTTCGATGCTCTGGGCAGTCGCCCTCATCTCTCTCTTTGTTTTGCAAAGCATGTCTCCTTTACTCCACCCCAAAGGGGTGGATTCCGTCGAAATGGAAGATACAGGTGGTATCGAATGGGTGCAGTTCGATTTGAGAGATGGCGTTTATTCAGATGCGGTTGGTTACAGTGATTTCACTTCGACAAGTGAACCTCGTGATCATACTGCCTCAAGTCGTATTGGGACCTTTGACATTCATGGTTTGCAACTCAATCGTCCGGTCCCCAGCGAATGGTTACAGCCTCGTCTCGATTTGAGTTTAGTTCTCGTCTCAAACGAGATGTTGATGTTGGATATGCGTTTTGCCCTCGATGATATACCCGGACTCGAGGTTCGGGAATTGATTGCTCCTTCAGGGCTGCTGGTTCAAGGAACCCCGTTCGCTCTTGCCAGTATCGTTTCTGTTGAAGGCGTACTTGCTCAACATTCCGTCCCTTTAGCGCTTCTCGTCGATGAACCGGTCCTCGATGTTTTACTCCTTGACGGCGGGGAGCAAGCATTGCAAGGCCAATCGATGCGAATAGAAGGTTGGAGAAATAATGAGGGTCCAATGGACTCGGTCACATTCGTTGATGCAGCCGGCTCTCAACTCGTTCAGAAAGTTTCCGAACTTCTCCCCCTTGCTTTTTCTGAATCCCGTCAATGGGATGCCGGTCGTTACCAAGGCGTTCTTTCTACAGAAGACATTGTTGGAATTGTATCCCAACCTTCGCTGCGTACATTTCGTTTTGAACCAACCATAAGTATCGACAACAGCCAAGCACGTAATCACATGAAAACCTCCCAGATGACCAGTTATTTTACCACCGATCTTGATGGTTCTGGCCAAATAGTCGCCGTTGCAGACTCAGGTCTCGATGCAGATCATGGCGACTTTGGCAACCGAGTTGTTGCCAACAATGACGTCATTGGCGACGGTTCTACGGCTGACAAACACTCCGGTCATGGAACGCATGTTGCATGTACTGTTCTTGGTGACGGATCGCAAGGCGGATACTCTGGAGTTGCTACAGCTTCAGAACTGTATTTCCAAGCCATGGAAAATGATAACACTGGTAATTTCCAATCACCTTCTCTCAATTATTTGCTCAATAGTGCTTACTCTGCTGGTGCTTATACGCACACAAATTCGTGGGGTTCCGCACTTGAAAGTGACCAAGGTAAATACACATCTGAGAGCGAAGATGTCGATGACCGCGCGAATTATTATGACCGATACTACAACGGGCGCAATGGCTTAACAATCCTCTTTGCTGCTGGCAACGATGGACCTGACTCAGGTACTGTTGGTGCTCCATCAACTGCGAAAAATACGATTACTGTTGGTAACCATCAAAACCGATATTCGGGTGCTCCAGATTCAATCATGTCAGGTTCATCTCGTGGACCAACCGATGACGGCCGAATCAAACCAGACATTCTCGCCCCAGGCGGTTACGTTCGTTCTTGTCGTGCTCAGGAGGCAACGGATACCGGCAGTTCGACATGGTCGAATACCTACTATCTTGAATACACTGGAACTTCAATGGCGACACCAAACGCTGCAGGTGCTGCGGTAATGATTCGTGAATACCTCGAAGAAATTGCACAACGACCTGCACCCCAAGGAGCGCTGGTAAAGGCCCTGTTGATTCTCGGTGCCCAAGACATTGGTTCTCGTAATATCCCCAATGATGATGAAGGCTGGGGAAGGGTCGATTTACGAAATACGCTTGCACCAACTTCGGGTCAAGGCATTTGGGTTGATGACCGCTCGGTACTCTCAGGAACTGGTAATTCGAAGAGTTACACGTTTAACATCTCTCAAGCGAATTCAGGATTCAAAACAGTACTGGCATGGTCTGACGAACGAGGCTCACCGTTTTCCAGTACACAGTTAGTCAATAATCTCGATATCGAGGTGACAACCCCAAGTGGCGAGATATATCTTGGAAACGATTTTGCAAACGGTCGTTCGACAACAGGTGGAAGTGCTGACGGCATCAACAATGTCGAAGTCGTGTTGGTCGATAATGCGGAACTTGGAGTATGGACGGTGAAAGTGAAAGATGCGTATCACGGAGGTAGCAAAGCTCAGCCGTTTGCCATTGCAGTTATGGGTCATGGCGTGAACGATTTGCGCCCAGACCCAACAATACTCGAAGATGAATTTTCCATGTCGGTGACGATCCCTCAGGTTGGAGATCAACTGCAATTGACTTCAAAGGTGTTCAATGTGGGCAATGTTCGTGCAGATTATTTCGATATTGTTTTAGAAGTGGATGGCGTTGAAATCGATAGTAAGAATATCGATCTTGGCGCCGGTTCATCAAAAACTCAAATCTGGTATTGGACTCCTCAAATTGCAGGGCAGTCAACCGTTTCTTTCATTATAGATCCAAGCGATGAAATCGAGGAGATACTTGAAAACAACAATCGTCACGATATTTCGGTGAACGTCACGGCTCCAGGCGTCAAACTTTCTGCCGAACCTCAATCGCTCGTCTTGCTCAACACCAGTCAGTCGACATCATCATGGAACCTCACGCTTACCAATACGGCGTTGGTATCTACCAATGCCAGTTTGCTTACTCAGAGTGTCATGAATGAAGATACAGGTCAGACCGAATCATGGTATGTCGGAGCCAATGAATCAAACTTCACCCTCTCTGGTCAAGATTCAGCTGAAATTGTTGTCACTTTGGTTCACCCCACTCCACCTTTACCCGGTTTGTATCGTGTCGATTTACTTGGTATTGATGTCGATAACGGTGTTTCTTATCCTTACATGCTGTATCTTGAAGTACCTGACATTCCAAATCTCCGTCTTGAGTATGATTATCAAATCGTACCGGTGTCTCCAACTGATCCAACAAGTATTGACATTCGCCTCTTCAATATCGGAAATGCTGACATCGGCTATGATTTATTCCTCGAAGCTCCTGCTGGCTGGGATGCTGGTTTCGACACCTTATCCAGTGTGCCCGGCGCAAGTTCGGGTTCGACAGGTCTGATTGTCAAAGACAGTCATCGCGTTATTGGTATGTCTTTCACACCCCCTCAGGTCATGACTGCAGCAGGTGCTGAACGAATGGTGCGCTTAACTGCGATTTCCCAGACTGAGATCACCGAAACGTGGATTTTTGATATTCCAATCAAAATTGAAACGGTCAAACAGGTTGACGTTGATTTAGAGACGAACCTCGGTGTCCTTCGGCCCGATTCATTCTTCAGCATGCTCTTTTCGTTGGAACACAGGGGTAATGTTGACTTGTCCTTTACACCCTCATTTGAACTTCCATCAGGCTGGTCAGTCACTTCGGAAATAGAACCGTTTGACCTTCCGTGGTCTACTTCGAAGAATCTCTTGTTTGGAATCTCGGGTGACGGAAGTGGAACTTCCGGAGAAGTGAAACTTCATCTTGATAGTGGAACTGAACGAATCACATGGGTAGGGCAATTTAACGTCGAGGCACTTGCCCAACCTACTCTTGGATTTGTGAACCTCGCACTGCAAGACGGAACATCATGGGATACGCCGTTTGGCGAAGGCTCTCATCCGGCTGGTGTACCACTCATGTTTACATGGCTGATTGGAAATGAAGCCGATGTAGAATGGCAGCCAACCGCCTCCGTCTCTTTGAGTAACGGTTTGTTTGGTGACTGTTCAGCAATTGAGCCGATTGGATACGGCGATGTCTCACCGGTAACGTGCACGATTCTGATATCCACTGGAATGGCTCCGATGAGTGAACCCTCTTTCGTGCTCAAACTCGACGGTGGAGGTGTAGAATACACTGAAAACATTGGTCTTCGAGTCGCTACTGTGATTGAGTCCGCATGGGTTCAAGAACGTAACACGCCGTTTTCCACTGGCCTTCAAGAAGAATTGGAAGTCACTTTACTGAACGCAGGAAATGTTGCCTTTTCGCATAAATTAGTCCTTGAAGAATCTAAAAATTGGGAAGCTGAAATCGACGGAAATGACATTGCGAATTTGGAACCTGGAGAATCGATGAAAATCCGACTCCTCGTCCGGGCTGACCTGCCTGGTGATGGCATTCTTTCTCTCGGATTACAAGGCGCTGATGGCATGATCAATTCCTCGATTGAATTACAAGTCACCTCGGAGGGAGAACCCATCGGGACTTCAGGACAATCATTACCGATAGGTAGTATCCTCGTGGGCGTCGTTCTTGTCGCCCTTTTGATCGGAACAGTAATTTTCACTCAAAGAAAACCGAAATCGGCTACACGGCCTCCACTTCCGATGCCAAACATCCCCGCTCGCATCAATGCGCTTCCTTCTCTCAAACCGATTGCACCTCTTGAGCAAACAGCGAAAAAAGGGCCTTTGTGTTGGTCTTGTCGAGGTGAAATTACGGGAGGAATGCTTGGATGCCCTGGTTGTGGAGCCCGTTACCATCGTGCCGACCACCCATCTTGTTCTTCAAATGCGCTAACGCAATGCATGAATTGTCAAACTGATGTGTCTTCATTCGTAGAGGCATGATTTCATAACCTTGTTTGATTTCCTTGAGTCATCGAAGGGTAGTCTTTTGATAGTAAGGCCGCCACCGGGGGTCATGGACCCCCGAGAAATAAACACCGCGCACGCCTCAAAACGTGCAATCTTCCTTGTCGGTCTCCTAATTCTCTCGGTTGTACCTATGTTTACACCGACGGTCGGTGCAGATGGCGGTCGTGACGCAAGTATTTCGATTCAAACATCGCCTTCAAACGGGCTTGAAGTGAACCCTGGTGAAGCGGGAGAATACACGGTCAGAATATACAACAATGGTCCTACTGCAGTCACTATTTCACTTTCTTCAAGCGAAGAAGCTACGCAAGAATGTGGCGCATATTCATCAAATATCCAGCAAATTCCGGGCGTTATTGAATCCAATGATTACGGTGAAACAACGATGAACGTAACGTTGACACAAACCGCTGAAGGAAGTTGCGACACGACCATTACCGCACAGGCTACTGAAGCGCCGACACCACCAGAAGTTGCTGGTCAACCCGCTACAGAAACGAAAATTGTGACAACAACAGCTGGCGATGGTTCCGGCTCTGCAGTATTTGGTGTTGACTTGTCTATGGCGTCAGAATCCCAACGCAGCCAGCAATGGGCTGGTGAATCGGTCATTGAGTATGACATCATCGTTGAGAATACGGGCCAAACCAATGAAACAATCGCTCTTTCTGTTGATGAGACAGGAGGTAATGGTTGTCAAAATGCTGACGACCTCACTGTCGACTTGGATGAGGAGACAGTATCGCTGGACCAAAACGAAACCGAAACGGTGACCGTCTCAGTCGAAGTCCCCGCAGGCCAAGAGGCGAACAAATATTGTTGGGAGATTACTGGAACGGTTACCAGTGACCCTTCCCAAGAAGCATCGGATGTCGAAGATTTTGATTTAACCGTGCCAGAATTACATGAATGCTCTATGGTTTTATCGAAAACCAGTATGACTGTTGACCCTGATGATGAAGCCAGTTTAACCGCAACTCTCTCGAATACAGGAAACAGTGACTGGTCGGTTTCAATGGCGAAAGCAGGTAGCCGTTCGGGATGGGTGAACTATGACGGAGCATCCTCTGGAATCTTACCGTATTCTGACGGAGACGGTACGAAATCATTCGATATTGTAGTTACTCCCGATGATTCTGTCACTGCTGGGGATGAATCCGTGATTCAAATCCAAGCGAAAGACGGAAACACGGTCAAATGTTCTCAAGAACTGAGAGTCATTGTAGGTCAGTCTTTCGGGGCAAGCCTCTCGCTTTCAACTTCGATGCTCTCAAACATCGAGCCAGGCTCGAATGGCACTGCGACCCTCACGGTTACAAACCAAGGGAACGGTGTAGATAACCTTCGAATTTCCGCTTCAGCACCACCTTCGGGTTGGAGTGTGCAACTCGACTCAACCACCGTTTCCGTTGGCTCCAAGCACGGTTCGGAAAAGAGTGAAAATGTAGCATTTGTCGTCAATGTTCCAAGTAATGCACTGGCTACAGAGCAAATATCAATCGCTTTTTCAGTCTTACCTGCTGGAGGTGGAGTCGCATATGCTGAAGTCACCCTCACCGTTACGGTAAAGGCGATTCATGGGATTGAAGCGCAAGCAACTGCACTCGAACAAACAGGTCGTTCAGGATCTCTTGTGAAGTTCCCAATAACGATTCAAAATACTGGAAACATTGAAGATAATTATCGATGTATTGAGCAAGACCAGACTGCTTCACCAGAGTGGGATGTCTACTGTGAAGACAGCAATGGTAACATCATTTCCTCTTCACAAGGAATTGCCATTGCACCGCAGAGTTCAACTCAAGTCTTCATGGTCGTCAGTATTGATGGCGAGGAAGAGCTCTCGTCCAGCAGGCTGACAGTACGCATAATCAACAAAGATGACACCTCAAATTCGGGCGACGAAAACGGTGACGGTTTACCTGACAACCAACGAGAATTTGTCTTCCTCGCCATTTTATCAGACCGCGTATTTTCGATGGACGTGCGCTTAGTTGATGGGGGTTTGGACCAACGCTCAGGCTCGGCACTCCTTCCACCATCTGGCACTCAGACATACGGCTTCTGGGTGCAAAATACTGGAGATGGAAAGGACCAAGCGGTGTTTGATATCTCAGGACTTGAAGGTCTTGCGACTCGAGAGATAACACTCTACGGCCTTACAGTCGACGGTGAGTTCACGGTTCCAGTTGGTTTTGGTATTTGGGATCAAAACAACAGCCGATTCCTCGTTGACGCCTCCGGAGAACCTGTGATCGGAGCTACAAAGGATTCCGCTGAAACACAGATGTGTGCACTCGGATATTGTGCCGGCGGTTATGACGCTCGTCCTTTTGAATTGTATTTTGAACTTGAAATCACTGTCAATCCAAGTGCATCAACGGGTGATGGTGGCCTTCTCGAATTGGTCGTATTGAGCACGAAGAATGCTGCAAATAGATCTGGCCATTTTGATATTTCTCTTGACGTTCAAATCATCTACGAGTTTGAATTTGACCGTGAACAAACAGCCACTGAATTTGATGTTGAATATTCGAATGAAGAAGAGTTTATTGTGAACCTTACGAACACGGGCAATGTCGATGCGGAAGTTCTCGTCTTCACCTCGGAAAGTTTCCGTGGTTGGAACGTCGTTCTGGACGAGCCAAATGGCCAAGATTCCTGCGAACAAGATATTACAGAATTTATCTGCGATGTCGAAGTTGGCCAATCTTTGCAGATTCAGGTTACAATTCGAACCCCGGTTGGTGCCGAAGTTGCTGATACATACAAATTCACACTCTCTGCAGAGCCAGTTGAAACCGGAGTCGTGGACCGAGTAAACATTGAATTTACGGTCAACGGTGATGTATCTGCAGGACTCTTCGGTCTTGGAATTCAAGAGGAAACCATGTATAACGGGTTAGCAGGTTTGGCTGTGATTTTACTGATTGTTTTTGCCTCTCGAAGTATCTTCGGCCAACGCCGTTCCTGAAAACAATTGATGCCTTGCAGTACTCTTGTTTTCACATACTCATATCGTTCACTTTCGAATGTATGATTTGGGAATACTTATGGGGGACCTTCAAGTCGGAAAGATTGCCGAGCGTATGCTTTGCACATGGGTGAAAATATGTCGGGGCTTGAATCAGTTCCAAGTGCGTATCTGTCAATTGGTTTTTTGACAGTTCTTGGAATCATTATGCCGTTGACAAATTTCGTTATCACATGGGTCGTTCGGCCACGTGTTGATCCAGCCCGTCCTCATATCACCCGTTCCTATTTGCTTGAAGGCTATGAACGCGATCACAGCCTCTATCCACGGCGCCTCACTACTTTTGAATGCGGTAGTGAGCCAGTAGGGGATGCAATGATTCAATTCCATTTCCAATATTACTGGTATGCTATCATCTTCCTCGTTTTCGATGTTGCGTTTATGTTCCTTGTTCTCGGGGGCATGGTCGCATCTGATGCAACATCTCCAGGTGCAGCAGCCGGAGCGGTTGATGAAGCGAAGAGTGCTCTGCTTCTTCTCGGTCTTTTCTTTGCCATTATGTCGTTAGGCGTTTGGTATGTTTTCCGCAAGCGAGGACGCATTTACATTTGAGGTGGGCATGATGGCGGAAGGCGATAATTTTGCAGCGTTCAACAGTCGAGCTCTGGTCGAAATGGTTGGAGGAGTTACCGATGAAGCACTCAAAGCAACTCGTATCAAGAAGTTCCTCAGTGTTCTCGCTGGCCGTTACTTCAACTGGGCGGGCCGCAAATCTCTCTTTACGCTCCACTTGGGTATCAAATGCTGCGCTATCGAGATGGCTGCGGC
The DNA here is from genome assembly GCA_937897365.1 of uncultured euryarchaeote. Classification (GTDB taxonomy): domain Archaea; phylum Thermoplasmatota; class Poseidoniia; order Poseidoniales; family Poseidoniaceae; genus MGIIa-L1. The sequence goes on along the minus strand of CALCOP010000126.1, from coordinate 25,241 downwards.
AGCGACACCGCGGTTTGACGGTGACAGGTTTGGAGTATTGTTCCGTTCCTCTCCCCGGCAGTCTGACGTTTTACTCATCAATGGCCCTATTTCAAAGAAATTCGCCGACAAGGTAGTTCGTCTTTGGGAGCAAATGCCTGAGCCAAAGTATTGTATCGCCATGGGAGAATGTGCAATTTCTGGCGGACCATACTTCCAGTCTTACAACATTCTCGAAGGTGTTGACACAGTCATCCCTGTGGATGTCTATGTTCCCGGTTGCCCCCCTCGCCCTGAAGCCCTCATCGATGGTTTTGGATTGCTGCGTGAGAAAATAATTCGGATTGGTGGTGCTCCAAGTATCGAACGTGCCAGCGATAAGCCAGTAATTGTAGGAGAGGACTGAGATGGTAGGATCAATCACTCCTGAACAAAATTCAGCAGCTGCTGAAGCATGCAAAGGCGCCCTTGTAGATCGGTTTGGCGGCAGTGGAATCGATGTCACTGTCGAACATCATTCGAACGCGAAAAAGTATGCTTTTGTTCGAATTATTTGCCCACCTCAGCATTGGATTGCTCTCGCAAAATGGATGAAATATGACCTTGGAGTCAATTATTGTTCTATGGTCACAGGCACCCATTTCCCTGAAGGTTCCCCTGAACGAGGATGGGAAGTAGCGTATCATTTCCTCCGCCAACCGATTCAAGACCAGAAGCCAAACACGTGCACTGTCCACGATGTTGAAGCCCTCTCTGGACTTGAGGTTCCAATGGAGTTTGAAGTGTTCATACCACTCCCTCAAGGCGATTCACCTACTGTTCCCACAATACAGAACATTTGGGTTGGTTCGGATTGGAATGAGAAGGAAACGTGGGATTTGGTAGGTATCAAATTTGAAGGCCATGATAATATGCACAGAGTATTGAATCCTAACGATAGCCCTGAAGGATTCCATCCGTTGCAAAAACAGCACAAAATCCGCTATCACGATCATAACGAGATGTATGATGATGCCCAAGGGTTCATCCGTAAACCTGTCGACGAGGGTCGCGTAAAGTGAGGAATTGTTATGGCACAAATGTGGATTACAATGGGGCCTCAGCACCCAATGACCCATGGATTGTGGACATTACGTGTCAAAGTCGACGGTGAGACCGTCGTCGATACTGAGGCTGAACTGGGATACATCCATCGTGGCGTCGAAAAAATCTGTGAAGCACGTGACTTCACTCAAATCACGCCTTATTGTGACCGCCTTTGCTATGTAAGCGCAATGACGTGGGCCAACTCCTACATTTATGCTGCCGAGGATTTGCTGGAAGCAGACGTACCCGCTCGAGCGGAATATATTCGTCTCATATCTGCAGAACTCCAACGACTTGCATCTCACTTGATGTGGCTCGGTGCTTTCGGACCCGATATCGGAAACTTAACCCTCATGACATGGTGCATGCGTGACCGTGAGATGTTCCTTGATCTACTGCAAGAACTCGGTGGTTCTCGGATGCACTACAACTATCCACGTATTGGTGGAGTAAAGCGCGATATGCCTATTGGTTTTGCAGACCGAGTCATTGCGAAGACAAAATTGTTCGAGAAGCGTTTAGATGAATACGAAATGATGCTCGATGAATCGACGATATGGCTTGTTCGTCTTCAAGGAGTTGGATATGCGAATGCAGAATCAATGGTTGATGCTGGCGTATCTGGGCCAAACGTCCGTGCTGCGGGCGTGAATTATGATGTTCGTTGGGCTCACCCGTATTCAGTATACGATGAAGTCGACTGGGAGCCTGCGGTGGAGAAACCAACTTCAGTCAAAGGTGCTGATTGTTACGACCGTTATCGAGTACGCATGGAAGAAATGCGCCAATCATGCCGAATGGTCCTCGATGCACTGAATAAAATCCCAGGTGGCAAGAACACGAACTATGCGAACGGTGATGAGATGATTTTCACGAAGGCACCTACTCGAGCACCAGAAGGTGCTACCGGATTCAGCAATTACGAATGTACTCGAGGAGCATCTCAATTTTATATTCAGGGCGGGGGCGATAGCCGAGGTAAGAATCCTTACCGAGTGTCGATTCGCTCTCCAATGTTTATCACGATTCCTTATGTTGCAAAAACGATGATTGGCTACAAAATTGCAGATATTCCTGCGATAATGGGTAGTTTTGACCCTTGTATAGGAGAAACCGACCGTTAAGGTGATTGCCATGGACGACATATACGACTTACGTAGCCTTTTCCTCGGAAAGGATAGTCTCATTTCGTCCCTGATTACCACTGCAGTTGAAGGAACTCCTCTCGAGGATAGCGCTTCAGATTTAGCCTTCTTAGTCGGAACCTTTGCAGCCGTCAATATCGTTTTCCTTATGCTGTTCTTCAGTCAATTCGCAATTCTTTGGATTGAGCGTAAGGCGGTCGCTCGAATGAACGACCGCCGGGGTGCGACGACTGCCCTACGTTCGCTTTGGGTAGGAGAAAACGGAGTGACTGCAGGTGAATGGTGGAAGATGCTACCTTTTGGCGGCAACATTGTGGGCGCAATCAACAAATTCCTCAACAAGCGCTTTGGAAATCGTGACGAAAATTTTGCAACGGTGGATCGCGTGAACAACCGCTCATGGATGGGTTATTCGATTCTCCCAGGTTTCTTCCAAAATGTCGCTGACGGAATGAAATTTTTGCTCAAAGAACACATGGTTCCTCGCCGAGCAGACAAACTTATCTTCGAGGTTTCGCCTTTCCTTATTGTCTCGTCAACCCTCCTTATTCTCGGAATCATACCCCTATCCAGCGGGATCTATGCGACCAATCCTGATTTGTCAATCCTTTATGCCATTGCTATTTTTGGTATCGCTCCAATTGGAGTTTTCTTTGCAGGATGGTCTTCAAACAACAAATACACCTTGATTGGTGGAATACGCTCTGCAGCTCAGTTGACTGCTTATGAGATACCTCTCCTTCTTACACTTCTTTCTGTTGCAATTCTTTCAGGAACTTTCAACATCATTGACAGCATTCATTTCCAACACGCAGCAGGTTCATGGAATCTCTTTTTGATGCCACTGGGCGCTGTTTTATTCCTCGTGACGATGATTGCTGAAGTCGAGCGTGTTCCGTTTGACATGCCAGAAGCTGAGGCTGAACTGGTTGAAGGATGGTGGACTGAATACGGAGGTATGCGATTTGGAATGCTGTTTATGGCGGAATATATTCGAACCTATGCAGCCTGTTTCCTGTTTACACACTTTTTCCTTGGTGGATGGCATTTACCTTTCCAAGGCACTGTTAGTCAAATAAGTCCAGGGCTTGGGGAGCTCTATGTTTTGATTCCAGGTGCCGTCGTCGTTCTCCTCAAGACATGGCTTGTCTTCTTAGTCGTCTTTGTATGGGCTCGTTTCTCACTTGCCCGTATTCGAACCGACCAGATTCTTGAGTTCGGTTGGCGAATGTTGTTGCCACTTTCAGTTGTTCAGGTGGTTCTCTCAGCCGTGTATCGCCTTTACCTCTTCAAACCAGAAAACATGTCTTACACCCCAGAGGGTGGAAATGCATGGGATGCTTTTGGCATCCCCCTCCTTATCCCACTGGTTACAACAGTGTTCTGGCTCGGTGTTTTCTTTGTTCTTCTCAATGATGAAGATAAGGACGCAGCTCCAGACAGAATGTATCACGTTTACACATTACAGCCCGCGGGAACGCATACTCCGGGAAAAGACTGAGGTGATCTATCATGCCAATGCATCCACACGCAAAACCGAATTTCAGAAATCTTTTCTGGTATCCGTTTAAGATTACACTGATTACTGCACTTCGCACATTCCCATTTTTCGGAAAGTGGTTAGGCAAGAAATTGGATTGGGGCTATCACAACACTGAACACCCGGAATTCCTTGATTCGGGCAGTAAAACACGCGCTTCAAAGACCTCTGAGTTCAACGATGTCAGTGTACAAACATTCGCACCTGACCGAGTTACATCGGATTTGTTTCCGACACTCTGGAAACCTCAAACAGTTCAGTATCCTTACGAACGTCTCGAAGAAATGGAACCTTGGCTCTTTGTTCCAGGCAACTATAACGGAAGAATCGGTGTAATTTGGGAGACATGCACTGCGTGCAAATTGTGCGTTACAGCATGTCCGAATGACTGTCTTCACATGACTACAGAACTGCGCGTTGACGTTTTGGACGGAGCAGATGGTGAACATGGTGGGATGGGTAGCGAGTTGGAAGTTGGTGGCCATGCTGCTACACTTCTACCCGAAGTTGCAGCAACTCTCGATGATTTCAATCACGTTACGGCACACAGTGATACGCCAAATGAGTGGCGCTTTGCAGAAGTTCTCGACCTCTCAGGCAGCACAGCGACTGTCCGATGGAATGATTCTGGAGAAGAAGCAGTCATCGAGCAATCTGACCTTCGTGTTGCTGATGACCAAATCGTCTCCGGTCGAATCGACTTGGGTCGCTGTATGTTCTGCGGACTTTGTATGGAAGCATGTGGCTTTACATCCTTCTTCATGACCAATGAATACGATGGAATGTCTGGTTTCTCACGCCAAGAGTTGTGGTTTGATGCAAGCCGAACACGCGTACTCCCCTCTATTCACCAAGAAGCAGTCGATACTGAACTTGCTAAGCGTGCGACCAAAGAACGCACCAAGCGCGAGAAGAAAGCAGCGAAGGCTGCAAAGGCTGCAGCAGAAGAAGGTGCGTGAGATGGATATTGCAAGCATCGCTGAAACTGGCGTTTTCTTTTTGTTCGCCACAATAGCGATTCTTGGTGCTCTCGGTTTGGTCCTTGCTCAAAGGGTGGCTCACTCGATGCTTTCACTCATTTTCTCATTCATGGCAGTCTCTGGTATTTTCATTCTATTAGGGGCAGAATTTTTGGCCGCAATTCAAATTTTGGTTTATCTTGCAAGTGTCGGTTTGGTCGTTCTGTTCGGTATCATGTTGACTCGCCGTCAAATCTTAGAGGAGGATTTTGAATGAAACTGGTTTCACTCTTCACTCGTATGGGTTTACTTGCCCTTGGCATGATTTTAGTGTCAGTTTTGAGCGCTGACAGCGTTTGGGCGAATGGCAGTGATGAGTATCCAACGACCAGTGGTCTTGCTGATTCTCTTTTGTCAGACTGGATTTTGCCGCTACTCATTCTCGGTATCTTGATGTCTCTTGCTATGATTGGTGCTGCTTATCTTGTTCGGGACGAACGAATGGAGAATCTTCTCTGGGAATTTGGGGGCGAAGAAGAATGATTGATCCAGCATTAGTTTCTGGCCTTTCCGCATTGATGTTTGTCATTGGTTTAGGTGGCGCCTTCACTCGAAAAAACGCCATCATTGTCCTCATGTGCATTGAATTGATGCTTAACGCTGCAAACATGCAATTTGCAGCAGCAGCAGTACATCATGGTGACACAACAGGATGGGTTTACACTCTTTTTGCTATTGCAATTGCAGCCAGTGAAGTTGCGATAGGTCTGGCTATTTTCCTTGCCGTTTATGGGCAACACGAGACGATATCTTTGGACGATGTCGATGTTTTGAAGAACTGAGGTGATTGAATGGCAAGTAAAGAATCAGCACCTCTTGTTCATTCAGAATGGATGCAATTCGCGCCACTGATTATTCTGCTACCAATGATGGCCTTTGCGGTCATTTTATTCCTTGGACATATCTTCAATGGGCACCCGTTTTGGAAAAAGAACCTCAAGGAAGGTGGCCTCATTGCCCTACCTGTAATGGCGGCCAGCCTCGTACTCTCTCTTTTACTCATTTCTGAGTTTTTGAAAGGTAATTCCGGAGTAGACCAAATCTTCGAACAAATCGCTTGGGTCAATACAGGCGTATGGAACGGTGGCAGTATGATTGAACCCGTTTCACTTGGTTTTGGAATATACGTTGATCACATCACAGTAATGTTGCTCTTTGTTGCCTCCTTCTTGTGTCTGCTCATCAACACGTTCAGTATTGGTTACATGAATACTGACCCAATCAACGACAATCGTAATCATCGATTCTATGCAGAGTTTGTTTTGTTCTGTTCAGGAATGCTCGGAATGGTTCTGGCTGATTCGTTCCTCTGGCTCTTCATCTTCTGGGAAATTATGGGGCTTTGTTCCTATCTGCTGATTGGATTCTATTACGAACGCCCAAGTGCAGCCTCCGCTGCAAAGAAAGCATTCCTGACCACACGTATTGGTGACGTCTTTTTGATGATTGGATTGGTTATGCTTTGGGACCTGTTCGGTTCTCTTGACTACGCTGTTGTCTTTGCAACAGAAAATATTGATGCAGTTGCGGCAGAATCTGCTGGAACGCTCCAATGGGCACTTGGTTTGATGTTCATTGGTGCGGTTGGTAAATCTGCTCAATTCCCACTCCACGTTTGGTTGCCAGACGCAATGGAAGGCCCAACACCAGTCTCAGCTTTGATTCACGCTGCGACCATGGTCAACGCTGGATTGTATCTGGTAGCCCGCATGTTCCCATTCTTCGGTGCGGAATCCTTACACGGAGACTTAGATGACCTCGCTTTCGTCATTGCCTCCATAGGAGGTATTACTGCGGTCATGGCTGCTGCGATTGCTTTTGTCCAGATGGATCTGAAGAAAGTGTTAGCATATTCGACCATGAGTCAACTCGCCTACATTTTCACCGGCTTGGGTTGCGCTATGTATCTCGCCAATACCCTTGACTGGCATCATAATGACAAGGACCATTACATTGTCATTGTCGCTTTCGGTGCTGCACTGTTCCATTTGTTTAATCACGCTATGGCCAAAGGAATGCTGTTCATGGCGAGTGGTTCTGTTATTCACGAAGTCCACCACGCTCATCACCACCTGCATCACCATGATGACCATCATGACGACCACGGCGATGACCATCACGATGACCATGATGATCACCACGATGACCACTTCGATGCGCAGTCTATGGAAAATATGGGAGGCCTTGCATCGAAAATGCCGATCACCGCTACTGCAATGCTGGTTGGTTCTGCTTCCATTATGGGATTGCCTCTCATCGGTGGATTCTGGTCCAAAGAAGGTATCATTGCCAACGCTTGGCGAGTTGCCCAAAATGACCCCCGCTTCCTTCTCCCCGCTATGTGCGTTCTCATCGGTGCTGCAATGACTGGCTTTTACATGTCAAGAATGTGGTTCAAGACCTTTGCAGGAAAGCCAAACAATGAGGTTGCTGCACACGTCGGACCAACCAATACTTGGATTAAGACGCCGCTGTTTATTCTCACCTTTGTCACACTCTCATCAATCATCTTTGCTGGAATGGGCTTTACCCACTGGGCATCGGATACCGAATACAGTTTCCTTTCAGAAAGGAACTTACTTGATGGCATCATCTATGAAATGGACCACGCCTTTGCAAACTCAGATATTTTCTTCTTCATCCTCACCTACATTGCCATCTTCATGGGTGCAATTGTCGGTCCAGGACTTGCCATGGCTCTTTACGGCGGTAAACTCGCAGAAGGTGAAGAAGCCAAGCCATGGATGCGACCCATTATCGCACTCAGCGCATGGTTCAACGATCGTTTCCATTTCGATAACACTGCACTTCGAGAATCAACATTAGCCACTGCTCTTGAGAATCGACTTTACATCGATGAATACTACGACAAAGCAATGATCAACATCGTTGCAGGCTTTTCCAATAAAGTTGCAGAAACTGATGCAGAAGTCATCGATGGCACAATCAAAGCAATTGAAAGCGGTTCGCAATCCCTCTCGACCATCGTTCGCTCGATGACAACTGGTTCGGCTCGAGATTACATTCTCATGGTTGCCGTTGGAACTCTTGCACTCTTCTTACTCATTTGGGGGGTGGCTTGAATGCAAGACTGGATTTCTATGCCGCTCGTTGGATTCCCGTTGGTAGCCAGCATCGTCTTGCTTGCTTTTGTTTCAAATGCGGACGACGCTATGAGAAAGCGGTTATCGAACCCGATACGAATGGCAACTCTCATTTTTTCATTGGTGATGTTAGTCATTACAACTGGGCTGTTCTTCCAATACTTCGGAAGCCTTTCATGGGAAGGAATATCATTTAACAGCTACAATTACATCAATCGATACAATTGGATTGAATCTCTTGGAATTCATTGGACTGTCGGACTTGATGCGCTTTCATTCCCTATGGTATGGCTGACTACATTCCTGCTTCCGGTCACGATTATTGCGACATGGAATGAAAAGAATGGCGCACTCTACTTCCCAATCGTCTTGGCCATGGGTGGGGCGCTCATTGGCGTTTTTGTCGCCCTTGACCTTTTCATGTTCTATGTGTTTTGGGAATTAACATTAATTCCAATGTTTTTCTTGATTCTCAAGTGGGGTGGTAAAGATCGAAAATATGCATCTCAGAAGTTTTTCATCTATACATTTACAGCGTCTGTAATCATGCTTTTGGGACTCATTACCCTCTACTTCTTCCAAGATCCTGTCAATCCTTTACAGTATTCAGGTTCGGTAACGGGCCGGACGTTTGACATTGGTGAGATTACACAACATGCACTGAATGAGAACGGTAAGGGTTGGTACTTGGGTGCCAATATTCAGAAAATATTGTTCGTCATGTTGATGCTTGGTTTCCTCGTGAAACTTCCGGCCGTTCCTTTCCATACTTGGCTTCCTGACGCTCACGTTCAGGCACCGACTGGCGGTTCGATGCTCTTGGCTGGTGTTATGCTCAAAATGGGTGCTTACGGAATGTTTAGGCTCCCAATCAGTCTGTTCCCGCATGCTCTACAGTATTTCCAGCTCGTTTTGATGGCCATTGGTATGGTTTCACTGGTTTGGGGTGCAGTTGTCTGTTTGGGTCAAACTAATCTTAAGAAAATGGTTGCTTATTCTTCAGTGTCTCACATGGGGGTCATTCTCATCGGAATTGCTACTATGCAACCAATGGGGTGGGCAGCAGCATTGTTCATGATGTTCGCTCACGGTATTATCAGTCCTATGCTGTTCGCGGTTTGTGGTGCATTCAAACACCACTATCACAGTATGGAAATCGGTGCCATGCGTGGTATGGCGAAACATTCACCATGGCTTGCAACATCGATGATGTTCGCCTGGATGGCCTCGCTTGGCCTACCGCTCTTAGCAGGATTCGTTGCTGAATTGATGATGCTCATCGCCCTCTGGTATTTCCTCGCCGCAGAGGGTTGGAGCGTATTCTGGATGGTTGGTCCTGCTTTGGTTCTCGCCATCACAGCCGGTTACTATCTTTGGTCGATGCAACGAACCATCTTCGAGGGTGGCGACGAAACTCAACCACCAGAATCACTGCATGGCGAGCCTGTTCCAGATATCACAAATCCTGAGAAGTTGGCCATGATTATCCTCGCCGTGTTCACCATCGTGTTTGGTGTTATGCCGTGGATTGCTCTGGACATGATGCATGATTGGACTGCTGAAATCTTCAAGGGTCTTATCTTGCCAATCCTCGGCGGATTTAACGGAGGTGCTTGAAGTGTCAGAAACCACTACAGTCGAAGCATTCGGTGACGGATTCATCAGTGCGCTCTGTCCTGAACTGATGTTGTTTGCAGGACTTTTACTGTTAATTATCGTTCCAAATTTGGGTCGTGGAACATTCCGGATACGAGGTACTCAAATCCGTGTACCGTGGCTTTTGGGCGGTTCCCGTTTCAAAATAACCAGTGATCCAAGACTACCAGCATGGATTGCTTCAATCACGCTTGGCAGTGCTTTCTTGAACGTTGTTTACATTTTTAGTCAAGGTCTTGAGCGTGTTGTTATCGTTTCTGAATCTGGCAAAGAATTGCTTCTTGTCAATGGTTTTAGCCGAGTGTTCGAAATGATTTTCTTTGGTGCATTAGCCTTGGCTGCCTTTTCCAGTATGAATCGTTTGCAGGTGAAAGGCATCGGAGCGCATGTCTCAGAACATGAATTGTATAACAATCGACGACAGGCTGATTTCTACATTCTCATGGTGACTTGTGCTCTGGGCATGTCGGTTGTTGCACTCGCTCAAGATCTGTTTGTTTTGTTTATCGGTCTTGAACTTGCGTCTTTCTCAACATATGTTTTGGTTGCGTTCCTTAAGGAAAGTAAGGTGGGTGTAGAATCCGGAATGAAGTATTTCATCGTAGGTTCAGTCGCTTCTGGTGTCGGTCTCTACGGACTTTCAATGCTCTATCTCTGGGCAGGGTCACTTCAATTCAGCGTACTCTCAGTTGCCTTTGCTGAATCAGGAACCACTGCATTACCACTCATTGGAATCGGTTTTGTTCTGGTTGGTTTCGGATTCAAAGTAAGCGCTGCACCGTTCCACTTTGCTGCTCCTGATGCATATGCTGGTGCCATTAGCCCAGTTGCTGGTGTTCTTGCTACTGCAAGTAAAGCGATGGGAATGCTCGGCTTGGTTCGGATGCTGTTGATTGTTGCAGCACCTGAATCCAGTGATGGCAGTGCCGTTTGGCTTGCCTGTTTAGGGGCTATGGCTGCTATCACCATGACGTGGGGTAATCTCGCAGCGCTCGGTAGTGATAATCCGAAGCGAATGCTTGCTTATTCATCCGTTGCTCACGCTGGCTACATGTTGGCTGCTCTGACTGCAGTAGGTGCATGGAATTGGGATGCAGCAGTTTCAGGTGATGCAGGAGCTGCAGCAGTCGCCGTGATGACGGCACTTCTATTCCATTTGGTCGTACTCGTCGCCTTCAAACTTGGAGCATTCCTCGTCCTTTCAATTCTCGAATCTGAAGGGGGGGCATCTCGACTTTCTTCGCTTGGAGGCTTGGCAAAGCGAGAACCACTCCTCGCAGTTGCCATGTTCATCTTCATGATTTCACTTGCCGGTGTCCCTCCGATGGCTGGTTTCCTGTCGAAATTATTGGTGATTATGGGGATTGTTCGTATCGCTGTTGGTGATATGGGTGCTGAAATTGCCGATGGTGGTGTCTTTGTTCTTGCCGATATGCACTGGGTATGGTGGCTTGCATTCCTCATGGTCATCAACTCCGCAATATCTGTTTTCTACTACCTTCGAGTTGTTGTCGTGATGTTCTTTGACGAGCCTGAAGAAGGGCGTGAAGGTCCGCTTCCGAGCGGTTGGCAGGTTCGCCTCGCTATACTCGCCTGTGTCTTAACAACAGTCTTTGTTGGTATAGCAGGGGACGCTTTGATTCGAATCTGTGAGATGGCTGCTCAAAGTTTGAACTATGGTTGGTAAAGCGAACACATAATGTGAAAACGCCTCATTGCGCCACTTTAAACGCATTTTTTAGGGTGCTGTATTCAAGAAGGGTCGACTGCTGGAGTGATTAGGTGAGGCTGAATGGGTCGACGTTATGAAGAAAAAGTGGACATAGAAGAGCTTGCTCGTCTTGAGAATCCTGAAGATTCTTCCAGTGGCAAGATCAGAGTGAAAATGCCAAACCGCAAAATCAACGAAATGTTCGCCTTTGCTGAACAAATTCTTGGTGGCCGACGGGTTACTGTTCTTTGTGAAGATGGCGAGACCCGTATGGCTCGCATTCCTGGGAAAATGCGTCGACGTCAATGGGTTCGTGACGGTGATTTGATCATTGTCTGGCCTTGGGATTTTCAAGATTCCAAAGCCGACGTTAAGCATCGTTACTCCAAAACTCAAGCGATGTATCTCTCACGCAAGGGTGTTTTGCCCAAAGAGCTCGATTTCTTTGGCATGAATACAGCAACCGATGATGACGATGACGAATTTTCGGATACATTTGGTGAGGTTGATGCTCCTGAGATTGAAGGTGAATCAACCGAAGAATCCGATGATGATGTCGACGATGTATTCGGTTCTGATGATGATGATGACGATGATGACCTTTTTGCCTCTGATGATGAGATTGAAGAAGAGGTTGAAACAGAGGTTGAAGAAGAAACACCTCATATTCCTGTTGAAGAATATCCGGATGAAGGTGAAGGTGATGACAGTGACGATGATGATGAAGACCTCGAATCTCTCTTCGGCTGATTCGGTTGATGCATGACCCTAGGTGGGCGTATGGCGAAGAAGAGAGACTGGAATGATGAACTCGGTTCCAATAAACGGCAGCGTAAGCGCCACCGTCAGCATCGGAAAGGTTCCAAAAATAAACTCTCTGAACAAGGTAAAGACGATCAATTTGCCAGGACTGAAGAGGATCATTTTCTAAGTAACCTCGAAGCAAAATCTGGAGCTTTTAATTGGATGAAGGAGGAGCGTTACAAGCGAATGTTCCGAGATATTGAGTCAAAAATCCAAGGTGCAATGGGTTCTGGAACATATGATTGGGTTGACCGTCGTGTCTTTGACCAAGTCTTTGACCGAATGACATTGATGTCGTTGTATAAATTGATGAAAGGTGGAACCATCGACACTCTCGATTTCCCAATTGCTCGGGGTAAAGAAGCGCATGTTTTTCACGCGACCGACCTCGATGGCAAAACTGTTGCAGTTAAGATATTTCATACATCGAATGCTGTTTTCAAAAATCTCATTCAATACATCGAAGGCGATCGTAGATTTGGAGGCTTACGCCGACGGCATCGAGACTTGGTCGATATCTGGGTTCGAAAAGAACATCGCAATTTATCGAGATTAGCGCGTTGGGGTTTGAATGTTCCTCAACCCCTTGGTATCCACAAGAATGTCTTGGTTATGGAATATCTTGGAACCGAAGTATCAGCATCTCCGAAACTTCGGGAAGTTTCTGTAGAAAATCCAGAGGTGGTTTTTGATGAATTACTTGAATTCTTAGCCGTTTGCTGGCAAAAGGCAAATCTTGTACATGGTGATTTTTCACCGTTCAACATCCTTTGGCATAACGACGGCCCTGTTGTAATTGATGTTGGGCAAGCTGTCATTCAAACCCATCCAAAGGCACAGGAATTCTTAGTGCGAGATGTGACTCGTTTGGTTGAATGGGCTACGAAAAACGGCGTTGAAACAAACCTTGCTGAAGCAATGTACGAGGTTCTCAACATGAACTTGGACCATGTTAAACCGGCTGCTTTTTCAGAAGAAGAATGATTATTCTTCTCCCCAACTGACTTCTTCATCTTCGGCCAGTTCCATCATGAGAGCAACTTCTTCATCATCTGCGGGGTCAACTTGGGATGCTTTCATTCGACGTGAACGGCGTTGTGAAAGGTCAGAGAGCCCAGGCACTAATTCTTCAAAACCAGATTGGGGAGCAGCCACATCGTCTCGTATTTCAATGGTTTCAAGTTGCCGATTTGATAGCCGAGAACGCTTTCTGTCACGCTCAAGGAAACTGAGAACTGTTCCATGCTCCGCACCTCCTGCAATCATTTCAACAGCCTGTCGTGCAGCAGCCAATCCTTCTTCTTCTCCGACTAAAACAACTGTTGAGTTGTAGATTGAAATTTGGGTATCGGTAAGACCTTCAATCAACTTACGAATTTTCCCGTCACTCCCGATAATTCGTCCACGAATACGACGCTGCTGATTCGACCTTTTTCCAACGAACTTTCGGATGTCAACCAATTCGAAGAAATTATGATCATCGAGTAATCGAATCGCTGATTTTGGTGCCATGCCTCGCCCAATTGCTTTAATCACATCAGGCAATTTCATCGCTTTGACAGGGTCATAAGTTCCGGGTTCACCCCAAACAACTTCGACATCACCACTGTCAGAATCGATGTTAAATTCCTTACATCCTGAAGCAGATTTCAGCGACTTCGCAGTTGCTCCCTTTGCACCAATGAGAACCGCAATTCGGTTCATAGGGACCCTTGGTAGCGGTTGGCGCATGGCTAATCCTATGGCCGGTCTCTTTTCAATCTCTTGTTCTGCGTTGAAGTAAGGCAAGAGCAAACCCTGTGAGGAGGATGAGGACAACAGAGGGTGCGAATGAGGGGACTAATCCAGGCGAGCCAATACCCGCACCGGTTACAACCATGTGATTGAAATTATTTCCTTCATCGTATTCATCGATGACATTCACATTATCGATGACCAGCCGTAGATCAAATTGACCGGTTTGTGGAACAGTATAATTCCAAATCAACTCTTCCTGAGAATCAGATAAAGTGCCAGAATCTAATGTTCTTGATTCCATAACAGTCCAACTCACAGACGAAGTGCGGTCAGCAGGGGCTGATTCTAATCGAACAACGACGCTACCGCCGTAATTTTGATTTGACTCAAGTAGACTGGTAATTGTAACTATACCCGAAGTCTCTCCAGGTCGCACAATGAGTCGGTCAAGATTTGTTTGGGTTGCATTCCAATACAAATCTAATCCTGGTAGGATTTGATAGGAACTCGGACTCGAGATGTATTCATTTCCAGCATTATCCACAACAACTGCTCTAAACATCAAATATTGGCGAGATTTCGTAGCCCAACTTGCCAATCCAACAGATCCCGACAAACCGGATGAGCTGGCCAGCATCCAATTTGAGGAGAGGTCAGGAGATTCACCAACGCCGTTCGAATCAAAACCAAACTGAATATACGAGTTTGCAGTATCGATACCCGAGCCATCATCAACAGCACTAAAACTGACGTTTGCAGGCTCAATACGGCTTGTTGTCAGTTCATCAACCGTCCAACCAATGGCCTCTGGAATACTTTCATCCACCTGAACATTGGTTTGTATTGTGGCACCGATATTTCCTACACGGTCGATTGAGCGAAACGAGAGTGTGTGAACGCCTTCAGCAAGAGTCAGGGTTAAGGAATCCGAGGTCGTTGAAGTCCAAGTAGTTCCATCGAATGAGTACTCGGTGGCTGAAACACCGCTTCCTTGACCATCATCAGCATTATTGATTAAACCGCTCAAGGTCACTTGAGATGATTTCTGCCAAGCAGCACCGTCGCCAACTGTAACGCCTGAAAGTGTTGGCCCTGTCCGGTCGATACCAATGAACAGGGTTTGAGATGCTGAGAGGCTTGAATCGTCATACACTGTTATTCGGGAGTTCCACGTTCCTTCTGACATCGAGCCGCTGCTCCAATCCCATCCGTATGACAGACTACTCGGACCATCGTTCGATGGAGCACCCGGGCCAGGAACATTGGAAATTGATGCATAACTGATGTCGTCATCACTCGCACCCCACCGGTATGCCAAACTACCATCACTCTCGATATCAAACCAGGCTCGATCGCTTGCTGAATTGCCGGTTCCGACAGCTGCATTAAGCGCAGTGAAAATGGTAATGACAGGAACTTGATTTACGATGTTGAAGGTTCCAGAAGAAGCAACAACAGCTTCATTCACATCATCGTCCCATGCTGTCGCTCGGAGGGTATAGGATCCGTTACTGTAAGCCGTGGAATCAAAATACGTCAACCAAGGAGCAGAGGTAATGTTTTTTACAGTGGTCCAAGCATTTCCATCGCTTGAAATTTCAAGAAGTAAAGATGAGACATTTGCATATCCAGTCATCGAGAAAGTAAGGCTGTGAAGACCGGTGATGTCTTCATTTACATCCGGTCCGTTGGAGAATGAAAGTGCGAGATTCGAAGAGGAAAAAGCGACCGTTTCGATATCTTCTAATGGTGTTTCTACCAAGGGTGAAGAACTCAAACCGAGCAAAAGAACAACGAGAAGAATACTCGACCACCTTCTGCCCATGAAGACATGACGGGTGCGGTTATCCTTCAATGCTCCCCTTCATCTCTATCTTTTCGTTGAATATTTCCAAGATGAAGCTACGGCGATTTGCCTCAAAGTTGAGTTGTGGAATGGATGAAAACATCTCCTTGAGGCTAATAATTCGTGTCATGTGGAGATGGGTTCAAGTGCTTTACAAGATGTCGAATACCTACATGGCGAGCGCGTGGAAGCCGACAATTGTGATTCTCCTCCTCTGTATCGCGACGGTACCGATGACAAATTCCGCTGAAGAGAGTGGTCCTATTCAAGCCTCTGAGAGCACGGTAGCTCTTCAGCCATCCAACCCTGAGGCGGGAGGTTCCGTCACCATTAACCTCCAATTATTCAACAGCGCGAACAGTGATGCTATTGATGTTGAATATGCCTTCTATCGGAATGGAATTGGGCCAAACAAATTACTCGAATCCTCTACCGTTGATATCTATGCAGGTGAAACCGCTGAAGTTTCGACCGTGTGGCAGGGTCTTGTGGAAGGTGAGCACGAAGTTCACATTACTTTTGAATATCCCCGCAATTCAGGAAATGAAGCCCAATTTTATGTTGACTTTACCGTAACTGG
This sequence comes from uncultured euryarchaeote, assembly GCA_937897365.1. Taxonomy (GTDB): domain Archaea; phylum Thermoplasmatota; class Poseidoniia; order Poseidoniales; family Poseidoniaceae; genus MGIIa-L1. The sequence goes on along the minus strand of CALCOP010000126.1, from coordinate 9,034 downwards.
CTTGCCTAACCTCAAGGTGACTGAGACTCATTTGTCTCCTTCATCAGGCATCCATTCAGGCGACACAGTCAATCTCTCCTCCTTGGTCAGAAACCTTGGAAGTGAGCCTGCGGGCGCGAGTACACTCCACATTGATCTTCCTGGCTCCAATGATTTGGACATTCCAACACCGCCTATTGCCGCAGGTTCCTCCGAATGGGTGAACACGACCTTTACGGCACCTGCAAGCGGTTCTCATTCATTGATGGTTACACCTGACTATCAAAATGCTGTCCATGAGTCCTCAGAGATGAACAAAGTGGTTGAGGTTCCTTTTACCGTTGACACTCGAGTCGATTTCTTCCACGTTGGAGAATTGGATGTGAGCATCGAAGAAGGCGCTCTTGAGGGACCTTGGGTCGTCTCTGGAAGGATTGCGCAAACAAATGGCTCTGGTTTCTCGGCAGTTCCACTTCAGTTGCAAATACAAAATCCATCAGGTGGAGTGGTTTCAACCGCACCTTTCACTGTTAATCTTACAGGAAGTGGATATGCTGAAGCGTTATGGAGCCACGTTCTCACCTCAACTCAATTGGATGCATTGCCGGTGGGTACGCACACAATTTCAGCGAATATTGACCCTTTCGGAACGGCAGATTTCATCCAAGAATCAACCTCAAATGATATCATTTCAAGCAGCTTGTCAAAATTCCCTGTGCCAGATGTATTGGTGGACTCAAATGCCATTGCATCGTCTCCTTCGGTAAACTCTGGTGATTCGGTTGAATGGAGTGTGAGTATGCTCAACACCGGTGATATTGAAGTTTCAGGAAGGCTCTATTATACCTGGGAAGGAGTTGAATCAACATCTCCAATAATCTATCTCGATTCTGGCGATGATTATACTTGGAGCGTCGATTTAACGACTGTTGTCGGTGCTCATGATGCAACTTTTGAGGCGCAATGGGTTGCATCCGCAAACAGTTGGGATGCAGATCCGAGCAACAATGTCGCTTCGGGCATGGTATCAGTTGAGGCAGAATTACGACTTTCTTGGGCTGTTTCGACGCTTGAGGTAACTGATTCAGATGGTTCCGCTGTTGTTTTACCAATGACGCAAGGTGAAACCTATACGCTTAAAATTGATTTAACAAGCGTCGAAACTGGAGATTTGACGTATGATTGCGTGGACGGAGCCGGCGACATACTTGCAACGATCAATGCTGAAGTGGTTAACCGCGGAGACAAGGTCAGTCTTGAATGCCAATTTAATGCATCAGCACCGTCAACTGTTATTCTTCTTGTTCCTTCTGATTCTACCATTTCTCAAACCTTCACACGAACCTTCAGTACGGTAATGAGCGATTCAGACCTTGAAGACCTGAAATCAAATTCCGAGCTTGGAACTTTCACGCTCATCGGTATAGGTTCAGCTCTCCTCATTGCTGTTTTAGCCGTTTCAATATACCTTACGAGAGAATCTGAAGATGATGTAGAACGAGACATCTTTGAGTATTGTCCTTCCTGTGATGGGGAACTTGAAGGTGATGAAAACCGCTGCCCACATTGTTCATTCAATTTGAAGAAGGCTCGAAACCAATTCCACGAGTGTGAAGAATGCGGTGAATCAATTCCAGACCTCCTTGATAATTGCGTATATTGTGGGGCTGAACAAGATGTATCCTCATTCTTTGAACAACGCCAACGCAAGGAAAAGGTGGAGAAGCAGATTGTCGCTCTTCCCGAAGAAATTGACGAAGATGCTATTGTCACTGGCACAGAAAACTTTGCTGAAGCTGTTCAAGAATTTGGCTATGATGAGGACCAGTTGGAAGAGGAATGGGACGAAAACATCGAGAGTGCTGAGGCTGAAGTCGAAGCAGCCTACGATCGAAGGAACGCTGATGAATTGCTCCGTGAAGACATGACGGAAGAAGAACTTGAAGCCTATCAAAACTCGGTTACTACAACGCTAAAGAGCATGAAGGACCTTGGTGATGAGACCAATGACATCGATGCAATTCTTGCATCGAAAGGGGAAATTGTCGCCCACAAGGATGACGGAAAAGAACTTTCAGCAAGCGATGCAGACATCCGAGGAAGATTGTTTGAAATTACTGGTGAGGAAGGAATCATGCCTGGCGATAAAGTCAATGTCGGTATGCAACTCACCGATTCCGCCTTTGCAGGAAATGAAGTTTCTGAAACAACCTCTGATTTCACTGTCATGGACGATGATTCACCGATTGCCGTTATTGACGAATTAACACCGGGTAAATCCAAACCAACGCGCCGTCGAAGCGCACGTCGAAAATCTGCTGAATCCGAACCCAAACCGGAAGTTGCAGAATGCGGTGCCTGTGGTGCAGATCTTGCAGTTGATGCCACTGAATGTGGAACCTGTGGCGCGAAGTTTGAATGATGTCCGTCGGCTTTCATAGGGTTCGTCATTGCTTTTGCTCGGCAACCGCTAGCGTCATTCGGACAAACACCGCTAAGACTCTAAGGTATCAAACCCTTGTATCATGCAACATTGGATTGATATGTGGGTGAGACTTAGCCTGTCCATGAAGAAGAGTTGGTGTATGCCAATCCTCATGGTAATGATTTTTCTTCTCAGCAGTAGCCCTGGATGTTTGGGGCTTCTTCAAGCCCGTGAGGGCATTGAACATTTACGCGGCCAGCCTGACCCCAAGTCTGAGACAATCGTTCTCAAGCTGGAAAAAGTATTCACCAACCCAACTGAATGGGAAGTATACGAAAACTCAACCACTTTTTATGTGGACGAAACCGTTTCGGAATTAATCATGTGGCGGCACACGAGATTTACTGCTTCAGAGACTGTGGGTTGTTTTGAGAACTTCACTCGATACGTCCGTGCTGAGTTACAGACTCCCAGTGGACAGACGGTTTGGGAAATTGATGAGTGTGTTTCACAAGACCCTATCACGAATGAAATTCTACCCGATACTTCAGGATTTGAAACTGGGAATTGGAATCTCATTATTTCTGCTCGCGGTGCAGGAACCGCAACCGCTGCCGTCCAAGATTTCGTTCGAATCGATATTACACTCAAGCGTACGTGTATCCAATATCCTCTTGAAACCGACTGTATCTAATCAAGAAAGAGAGTCACTGCAGGCATACAGTCGTGAACAGCTTCTGCACTTGCCTGGGCGATGATGATTTCGAGATGCCCCTCCTTGGACCATTAAGCGTTGAATTTCTTGAACAGCACCTCTCAGTTCCTGTTTTGCAACATCGTTCCAGGGTATTTGGTGAAGGTCTTTTTCTCCGTAACGTAGGACACCGTATGGCGAGCTTTTGTTGGTATTTTTTTCAACAAGATGAAGATAGGCGAGTAATTGCATTCGATGTGATGGATGAGGGTTTTTGGGAACCCGCCCCGTCTTTTGTTCGACCGGAATAAACTCTCCATCGACAATGACAATCTGGTCAGGTTTTCCACGCAGACCAAGTTCTTGATCAACCAGGAGGTCAGAAGTCGTATCTCCATCGGAATAAGCCACTTCATCTTCAGCCTCGAAGCCGACGTCACTTTTCATCGAACTAAGGGCATTTTCGGATAATAACATTCGTTGGAGTTGCCATGAGGCTGCCAATGTCCAGGCCATCGCAGTGATGAAAAGAATGAATGTTGCTTGACTGCGATCATCGGCGCCCGCAAGAGCGATTGCGTGTAATCCGAGTACGATCGAACCAAAAAGTAGACTTGCTTCAACTCGCCCAGCCTCAAACCATCCTCCAATGAAGCCTTTCGGTTCCCAGAAGTGAGTAAAATCATTGTTTTGAGATAAAAATTTAGTTTTTTGTCGAGGAATTGTTTCTCGTAAACCGACCCATGAACGCCAAGGTACTGAAATCGCTATGGAACCTACAATAAGCATTGCGACCCCCCACATTGCGAGATATCGGGCCATGAGTAACGGTGTTGTCACTTCATCTATGAAACTGAAAGCGATGGCATCGACGGTCAAGGCGATGATAACTGAGAACCACCATGTCCAAATTGTAACTGAACGGCGCATTTGCGTTTGAATGAATTGAAAATCTTTCATTTTTTCATGAATGAGAGCATGTCTTTTGATTCCTGCGACGATGGCTTCACCCTGGCCAGAATTACCTTGCCGTGATAACGACCAAGACAGTGGACAATATTCGTAGCGTTCCAAATCACTTGCACTCACTGGAAGTGCGATTCCCTGTGCATCACGCCAGGTCCCGTCTTCTGAAAGAGTGGCGTTCAGTAACGCATCCCCACTTGAAACCAACCCCATATCTCACCCCCCCAATGCGTCTACAGGCATGCCTCAGGTTTTGAGTTCTTTGATGGTAAGCCCGCCTAAATCACCTCGAGCATCAAGAAAAAATCATTCCGCTCCTCTACGAAGCGGTTTAATATGGAGTCCAAGTCGGACGAATGCTGAGGAAACACCATGTCCGAGGAAATGAACTTACTCTTGCCCTTCGAATCCTATGAAGAGAATGCTGTCAACATTGGTACTCAGCAAAAGAGTGCCGATATGGCACGCTTCATCGAACGTGTTCGTGAAGATGGATTGTATCTCTTGGATGTTAACATGACTGACTCTCGAATACGCTCAATTGCCGAGTTCCTCAACAAGTATGACCCTGCTCGAATCATGGTTGTTTCTGCTCGTCAATACGGCCAACGCCCGGCTCGGCTCTTCTCAGAAGCCATTGGAGCGAATGCGGCTGTTGGAAGATTCATTCCCGGCTCACTGACAAACCCTGTTCTTCGTTCTTATGTCGAGCCTGATGTTTTGTTCGTAACCGATCCAGCCGCTGACCAACAAGCACTACGTGAAGCAGTGAACTCAGGTTTGCCAATCGTGGGTATTGTTGACGCAAATAACAATCTCCGTAACGTCGATGTTGCGCTTCCTGCAAATAACAAAGGTCGTCGTTCCCTTGCTTTGGTTTATTGGCTTCTCGCTCGTGAAGTTCTCAAGGTTCGGGGCAAGATGACCGATGAAGATTGGGCTGCTTCCCAAGATCTGGAAGAATGGCAATCCACATTTTGAAGTCCTCCAGAGCGTATTGCTCTAACTTTTGTTCAACGCTTTTGTTGATGTAACTGATAAACAAGTAAGCGTTGCCATATACTAAGGGGGATTTTTTTGTCAAAGATGAGAAAAAATCGAAGTTTCCCCGTTCGAGCGTTCCTTTACGCTCTTCGAACCCCCAAGCGACTGTTTGATCGTTTTGTTTTCTACCCAATGCTTGATCGAAAAATAGCAAGCAGTGATTTACAACTGTTCGTACACGACAAGGAACGTGGTCTTATGCGAATTTTGAATTATGGTGAACGCCTTGACTGGAGTTTGATGTCAGGCAAAGCCTGTGATGCTGTACCTTGGCTTGATAGGATTCAACCCCTGATTGATAAGAAAAGTATCGTCTTTGATGTTGGAGCGAACATGGGAGTTGTTTGTCACTGGTTTGCTGAACGCTGTCACCAAGTCCACGCTTTCGAACCCCACCCAGTGAACATTTCTACCATTCAATCTCAGATGGAATTAAGAAATAACCCCAACATCACACTTCATCGCTATGCACTTGGAAAAGAAGAAACTCAAATGGAATTATACGTCAAAAGTTTTCACGGTCATCACTCGCTTGGCGATGTAGATAACAGCCCAACTGTGGATAAGATTCTCGTTGATGTTCGAACGATGGATGCTGTTTTTGAAGAACTCAAACTTGAACGAATTCATTTTCTCAAAATTGATGTCGAAGGATTTGAATCAGATGTCCTGTCGGGCTCATCTTCGATTTTGAAGAAGAAAAAGATTGATTATATTTTATTTGAACTGCAAGAAACTATTTTGAAATCCATTCAACGAACTTCCGAAGAAGTTTTCCAAATTTTGTTTGATTCTGGATACCAAATTATTGATTTGAACGGAAAAATCATGGAACAGGATTCCACCCAGCCAATTCCGAACGGAGATTATCTCGCTTGTATCGACGGTGCTGATGCCGCTAAAAAGCTGGCTTCCTCACCGTTTGAACTTCTGTAATCGAATCTATTCAGTTGAATTTGCGGATAAATAGTCGGATATGCCATGTGCAAAATCTTCAGGCGTGGGTGCTCCGTGCATCATGTGACGAATTTTTTTTGCACCCGGTAAACCCTTGGTGAAGGCTACCGCATGGCGTTGCATCCAGCGTGGTTGAAGGCCCATTGTCATATGTGAATACTCGATGTATTTGTCCCAGCACCACTTTCGTGTTGCAAAAGCACGACCGATTTCAGACCGCTGATACCAGTCCTCACCCATGTCTCTTATCCAAGGTAAATCCTCTTCTTTCATCCATCCCAATCCGACCTTAATCTCTCCAAATATCGCCGGTCGTCCTATTGCGCCACGGCCAATCATGAGCCCTGCAGCACCTGTGGTTTCCAAACACAATTGAGCACTCTTTGAATCTACAACATCTCCATTGGCAACAACAGGCACTTCTACTCCATCGACGATATCACGTATAGAATTCCAATCTGCTTCCCCAGAATATCGTTGACGGAGCGTGCGCCCATGGACACACAGCCGAGATGTTCCAATATTTTCGAGTTCTTTGCAAATGTCGAGAGCATTGTTTGCACCTTGGCCCGTACCCAATCGCATCTTTGCGGTTACGGGAATGTCAATGCGTTGAATTATTCCATCAACCATCGATACGAGATTTTCTGGTTCACCCATTAAGGCTGCACCCGCACAGATTTTGGTAACCTTTGGTGCCGGGCAACCAAAATTGAGATCGATAATATCGGCGCTCGGCGCTAACATCTCTGCGGCCGTGGCCATATCTCCTGCATCCCCGCCAAAGATTTGGGGTATGAACGGAATTTCTGTTGCGTGCGACTCCATTTTCCTCCAAGACATTGCTGCCTCGCGAGTAAGTGCGGTGCTGTTGGTAAATTCAGTGATGGTGACATCCGCTCCACAGTCTTTGGCCAGTAATCGAAAGGGTAGGTCGGAAACACCTGCCATCGGTGCAAGGAAAAGCGGTCGGGCCTCACCCTCCCAAGCTCCTGGTTTTGCCCCGATGTGTTCGCTCATCATCAAAGCCTCAGAATCTTTGTTTTTCAAGGATTGGCTGTTCCTTGTATTTCATGACCTCTTAGGAAACCATTGCTTGCTCAAGTAACTGAGCAACTCTTCGCATTCTTCGTAGGGTTCTGTCTATTCTTGCAGCAATCTCTCTGTGAACTTCTCCTGAACTGTAGCCCGCCATACGATGGCCTAATGGTAGACGTCCTCCTAACAGATTGAGTAAGAGCATTTGTTCATCGGTTGAAATGCCTTGCGTATATTTTTCAATATCTTCGACTTTCAATTTTCCTTTTTTCAAGCTTGAGAGTATCGATGATTGTTGTTTTGTGTTGAGTATTCTTTGAAAACCACCTTTTTTCAACATCCAGTCTTCACCTCGTCGTTGATACTGAGTGGTCATTGCGGTCCAAAGTGTTACATTCAATCGGTCGATTCTTGGAACTCGTTGAACCATCCCCGTCGCACGAAAACGCTCAAGGATTCTACCAAGACGGGGTTTTTGTTCACCGAGAAGTTCACTTGCTTCATCTAATGAAAGTGGTACGTTTCTGTTGAGGAGTAATTGAAATAATTGTACCGAGATGGATTCAGCGTTTGCCTCTTTCCCAGGCCTTTCACCAAGTAGTCCAAAGTCGCCCATCCATTGGGAGAGGAGATTTTCTTTACTCCCCGGCAACAAAGGCCGATGGTCAACAATGCCTATGCAAAGGGCTGGTTTATCGCTTACAACTGGCTCATTGCCAAGGTTTGGATTTTCTCGATTCCAAAGTGAATCGAGCATAGTCATTCGTTGTTTGACAATTGTTTCGCACTGGAGGCTAAAAAATTCAACGGCGTTTCCCAGCGACCCCCCTCTTAGAAAATATCTTCTCCATCCTTTACCTTCATTGGAAAAACCGATTATTCCGGCCTCAACAAGCCGAGTGAGGTGGTGATTCAAAGAAGCAGGTGTCAAGGCTAATTCATCTGCTAACATCTGTGCATCCCAACTGATATCCGGTTGAGCGAAAAGATAGTCCCTCAACAACCGGTGAACTGGGCCGGCAGTTCCTTGATCGGCAGTGGCCTCTCCACGTTTGCGAACAAGGCTCAGTGTGTCGATAAACCAACCAACAAGGTTGTCGATTTCACGCTCGCTGGTTGGTAAGGCTACCTCGGTTAATCGAACGCTAAACATGATACCCAGTTTTTGCTTCTGGCGAAGGTCTTTGAAGGCTATGCATTATTTGTCTCTCAAGAGCCGAAAAATAGAGAATTTATCTTCTCTCGTCTTGCCAATCATAATCGATGCCCTTTGTTCCATGCCATTCAATTTCCATGTCAATGTGTGGCATCATCTCAATCCGGTCTTCGCGAAGTATGCCTCTTCTGCGAAGTACCTTTACAGCAGAATGAACCGATGCGCGCGAACGGCCAATACGTCGGGCAAGTGATGCCTGTGAACGGGGAACACCTTCTTTTTTGATGTCTTCAATAATCAACTTTTGAACAAGTGATAGCCCGATTGGTAGAGCAGAAGCAGCACGTTGTTCATCAACACAAATACCCCTGAGAATTTCGACTTGACTCGGGGCTCCAGCAAAATAGCATGTTCGCCCATTTACCGGTAAGACCGTCACACTGCGACGACTCTGTAATACATCCAAGTGATGGCGAAGGGTTCCGTTAGCGGCGTTAAGGGCCGATTGTAACTCCCGATAGCACAAACCTGGATGGTGTTCCAGAGTCGAGAGAATTCTTTGGCGTAAAGGGTGTTCATGTGACCTTGCTTTCGTAGATACACTGCCTATGGCAAAGGCACCGACTGCTGAAGCTGCGGCTGCAACGCCACTTGCAAGCCCTACCACTCCTCCAGCAGCACCAGCTATTCCTGCGGACAACCATGGCCTTTGACGGACCCATTGTGCAAGAAGAGGCATGAAGTGGCCTTAGCTTTCTCCTTTCTTAATTCATCC
>CALCOP010000125.1 GCA_937897365.1 uncultured euryarchaeote | reverse complement strand
CAGATCACCATGGTGTTGCTATGGCTGCTTTGATTCTACCCAATTCACTCTCTCTTGGGGCACGAACTGGAACTGGACCAGTCCGTGGTGCATTGACTCGTAAAGCCACTGAATCTGCTCAAAAAAGAGTTGATGTCAAAGCACCTGCTGCTCCTGCTCTTCGGCCTGGTTCACGTCGAACAAATACTGATTTCTCTCTTTGAGAAGTCTTGAAGTACCCTCGCCATGAAGTACTACTATGTCCGGTGCTGGTTGGAATGTCATTCGATGCAGTGCTTGTTCGACATGTCACGGCCATCGGAAAACAGGTCGTTCATGCCCACATTGTGGTCAGAAATTACCCTCCGATGCTGAGATCGTTGCTACCGTTGCCACTGCTGCTGAATTAAGAATCGAAGTTGCACTTGCGAATACTCCTGAAGAATTACGAGACATGTTGCGCAAGCGACTTGAGAAAAATGATGCTCTTTTCCAACCAGAAGAGCAAATTTCATTCAAAGGTCTTCCAAAGTTACTTCTTGATGCTAAAGATGAACACGGAATTGTGACACGAAAGAGTATCATACCCATTCTTGAAAAAAGTGGTAACTCTCTTGATGTGCAAGACCTCATCGATTTAGCAGAGTCTCAAGGTCTTCTCGTTCGCCTCAATACTGATTGCTGGCAACTCCTTGAGTGAACTTCATAGGTAAGACGCCGTGGCGAGGACTGCAAGGGGCGATTGGGTTAGCTTGGCCTATACTCGGGCGTTTGGGACGCTTGGACCCAGGTTCAAATCCTGGATCGCCCACCATCTGTGGCTTACTGAGAGGTTTACTCTGGTAGAATTATCTCATGGACCCAAATGAGATGATATCCAAATTGGGTTTTGACGTATGAATCTGGTATCGTTTCAGGCTCCATAGCCCACACTGCATCCTCAAATTTCTGGACCATCTGCCCTTCGACAAACTCACCAAGGTCGCCTTTTTTGCTTGCACTGGAACAATTTGAGTATTTTTTGGCCATTTTTTTGAACATTTTTAATGGGTTACGAGCGGAATTGATGTGGCCGAGAATTTCACGTGCATCCGGTTTTGAAGCTACCAATATGTGACGAACATGCGCCTTTCTCGGTTTACGTCTTTTGTCGAGCCTTCGCATTTTGTCGCAACTCCTGAACCGTTCGAGTTGCTCCCTTGTCAAAAACGTGCGCAACCATCCAAGCAGCGAGCGTAAGGAAAATCGGATTCATTCCACGGCTAACAATCTCTCTTTCAAGATCGGTACTGATGCCTGGCAGTAGTGCGATCCATCCAATGGCATATGCGATTCCAGCGAAGAGAGTATGAGGCGTGACCCTTTTACTGAATATCCATGAAATGTTTCGCTTATGGTGTCGGTAGCCCATCATAAGTCCAACACTCAGAAAAAACCTTAATTTTCGTATGCCGGATTTTTCTTCTCCATAAATTGCTTCAACAGGTACATGTGCAATACGAACACCAAGTGAAGAGAGTCGAATCAACCAGAAATTAGGATATCCATACCCCTTCCATGAATCATCCCAATTCCACTCCCTAAGAACATCGCAGTGCGTCGCAGTGTAGCCACACTGCGGGTCTGGAGTTACCTGACCCGAAGCAAGGCCGGTGAAGAACGAGAGAACTCTGCTCGCCATCCGACGCAGTAAAGGCATTTTTTGCAAACTTTGGTGATGAGCGAATCTATTTCCTTTCGAATGTTCCGCTCTTTGTTGAAGAAGTGGTTCAAGAAGTAACTCCATCTCATCTGGATTCATTTGCCCGTCGCCAGCCAAGACGACGCTGATGAACATCTCAGTCTCCCAGTGTTCCAGCAAGTAGCGGTGTCCTGCATCGATTGCTGCACCTACACCTTCACCAGCAAGATGAATACAATGCATTTCGACAGGCGCATCGATTTCTTCGAGAATATCTCGAGTCGAATCTGTTGAACCGTCGTTGACGACTACCGCTAAGTCAACATACTCAGGCAGTGTTTTTACAACCGCCTCAATAAAACGCTCCTCATTTTTTGCAGGGATGACAACTCCAATACTGTATCCACGCTTCACACTCTTGCCATCCAGTCATAGGCAAAGAACATGTGGCAACATTCCATTGAAATCTAAAACGGGTTCTCCGGTTAAGAATCAGCGAGAGATTGATATGAAGTTACGCAGGACAGGGTATGTGGCTCGCCAATCTTTGCGCATCATACTCATGGCTCGAGATATCGAGTTGAGACTTGTCTCACTTGTCGTTCGAGGTCGAGAGGGAGCCGATGAAGTGGTCTTGATGGACCTTGGTTCAAAAGATTCGACCGTGGAGTATGCGAAAGAAATTGGTTGTGAGGTCCTTCATTTCAAAAGTGAACCGAACATCCAAAATATCACGTCATTTCTTTTAGATTCAAACTTAGAAAAAATGGATTCAACACTTGTAATTTCAGTTACCGATAACTGGAAGTTGCGTGATCTTCCATTATCTATAAACCGGGCACGTGAGAATTGGGATGTCCACTTTTCACATCATGTAGAGGACGCAAAAGTTGATTCTGTGGATGAACTTGTCCTGAGTTCTGTATCCATCCAACATATTGTCCTAACTCACGAAGGGATGGAAGCGATTGCATATCTCGGACCGCTGGCAAGAACATCGGAATTGGATGAAAATTTGCGAGTACGAATTGTAGAGGCTCGCTCGAATGTCAGCCTCCCTCAACGTGAATCGCTTGCAACAGCATCAAGATTTGCGCAGCTGTTCTACTGGATGCTTGAAACAAAGCACCCCCTACTCTTGTTTGGGATTCCGGGGAGTGTTTTGTTTATTCTTGGTTACAGGCTATCGGGAAATCTCGTTGGTGCTCTTGAAGAATTGAACTCAACTTCAATTGGCGTGACACTTGCAACTATTGCTATGACATTGATTGGATTGTTTGGTATCATGGTTGCATTGATACTCTACATTATGGGAAAACAGGTCGAACAAATCCAATCCCAGTATAACTGGCCTACTCGCGACCAGTGAGCGATTGATTCTTGAAGGAGTAAGAGGAAGTGCCTAAGATGGTAGGAGGTCAATCTGCGAGATTAGTCTGTCTTGATATGGACCGGGTTCTCGTCGATCATCTTTCAACATGGCAATTTGTCTACGACAACTTAGGGATTTCAAACGATGAATCCTTCGAATTGTATAACCAAGGTTTACTGGATGAATGGGACTGGATTAAACTTGATATTGCTCTCATCAAAGAAAGTCGTTCACCAGAACTTCCACCCCTGACAGATTCGGAACTACGGGCGTGTATGGAAGGCATGCCTATGATGAAAAATTGGAAACCATTTATCCAGGGATTGCTCGACAAAGACTACCACGTTGCCATAGTAAGTGGTGGCTTACAACAGACGGCTCGTGACATAGCAGCCCAGTTCCCATGTACGACACCTTGGGCCCGACGATGGGGAGGAATTGACCCCTATACATCTCAACGTTTTGCCGACGGTTTGGACACCCGTTTGCACGTCTTTACCAACGGTTGGCTGTTGGGCAATCCTTTGCCGAACGGCGAATATGAACTCGATGATTTTGGACGATATCAAGTTCAGATGGATGGTAAAGGCTCTGTGGTTCAGATGCTCCAGCGTCGATTAGGGGTAAGCAAGGAAGCAACAGCATCGGTGGGAGATTCTGCAGGTGACATCGCTATGTTCCAAGAATCAGGATTTTCAATTTGCTTTAATCCCTGGGATAATCGTCCTAAAAAGCATGCATCAATGGTAATTGAAGACAAGAACCTTCTCATCGTAGGGGAAAAAATCGATGAGTATTTTTCATCACTTGAACGCTAACTTGATGAAGAGTGACCTTGACTTTGCACCATGCTCGGCGATGATATGATCACTTCGATTTGCTTGCACTGTGGCTTTTTACTTGGCGAATTTATTCCAGGAATGCCGTGTCCAAATTGCGGCGAAGCGATGCTTTAGTATTCTGTAAATTGAACTCCATGCAGTTTCATCATCTCGATGATAGCATCAATCGATTGTTCATTTAATGCTTCAGGAGGATGGACTCCCGGTGACAAACCACACCCGTTCAGTGGGCCATCGTTCATGAATTGTAATGCACATGCTACGGTGACCAGCCCAGTTGTGCGAGCCATCGAACCGTCGCCATTTTTTCCGCTATCTTGAACAACCCATCGTTTTTGCTGCCGAGCAGATTTTGCAATAACTTCCAGCCATGTAAATTCTTTACGCAGAGGGTCAAATTTCCACGCATTGAGAAGTTCCTCTTCTGTTAGGGATTCCGATTCATTCAACCATTTTTCGATATGTCCCGGCCATCGAACCGTATATTCTTTCATGTTTGAAGCAGGAATGGTCGTCAAAACACTTCGTAATCCGTCGGTGAGGAAGGCTTCCATTTCTCCATATCCATCAACCTGAATCATGTGTCGATCCGTAATTGCAGGAACTTCACAAATTTCATTTTCACTTTTTATCCGAGCTGGCCGAGTGTATTCTTCAATGACATCAGAAGGAGAAAATGGAGCCATGTATGACCAATCAGTGTCAGGGATGGTTGGATTTCCTCCAACTTTAATTGTCACAAGATCCAAATGTCCAAACAGTTGAGATGCTTTTTTTGCGAGCATGTTCGACATGCCAGGTGCAATTCCTACATCCCATAAGAGAACGGCCTCATTTTCCACTGCCAACTGTTGGTATTGATGTGGGTCTTCCGCAGTGAATGCAAGATCAACAATCTGGTGTCCCGATTCGAGTAACAGTGGCCTTACACGGTCACCAATACGGCCTGGAAGCATGTTGATGACAAGAGACTTCTGTGGAAGTTGAGCAATATTTTCAAACACGTCTCCCTGACGTGCATCAATGCCCTTTTTCAATTTAAGTTCATCAGGGATTTTCAAATCGAGTACGGTGATTTTATGACCGTATTCGAGTAACCTTTCAATGACAAATCGACCAACAAGTCCGCATCCCAGAGCGATTGCTTCGGCCATTGAATCACCTAAGGAGTTACGCGTCGACTCGTTCGAGGGAAAGGAATGACTTCACGAATGTGTGATGCCCCAGCCAGCCAACTGACAACTCGGTCAACACCTAATCCGAATCCTCCATGAGGGACGCCGCCATATGAACGAGTGTCAATGTAGAATTGGTAGGGTTCTTTATCGGTTCCTTCCTCTTCTAATCGGGCGAGGATTTCTTCTTCAGACCATGTTCTCTCTCCACCACCAATAATCTCCCCATAGCCTTCAGGGGCTAACAAGTCGTGGCACAGAACATAGTTTTCATCATCGGGGTCAACTCGATGATAGAACGGCTTTGCTATCTTTGGATAATGTGTGAGGAAATGCGGTACCTCAAAATCTTGAGTCAATATTTTTTCCTTTGAGTAATCAAGATCTTGGCCCCATTCGACATCATCTCCTTTTGCTTGCAAAATTTCTACAGCCTCATCGTATCGCATTCGTGGGTAAGGATTGTCTGCATATCGTGCAATTAAATCCAAGTCGCGTTCAAGTGAGGTAAGTTCCTGTTCTTGTTCTTCCAGTAATGTTCGAGCCACATGCCGCACTACGCCTTCACCATGCTCCATAATTTCGGCGTTGGTAGCCCATGCCATTTCCATTTCCGCATGCCAGAACTCAGTGAGATGGCGTCGTGTTCGAGATTTTTCAGCTCGGAATGAGGGTGCGATTGTGTAGAGTCTTTCCAGTGCTGGCATTGCAGCCTCTGCATACAGTTGCCATGATTGCGTAAGGTAAGCAGAGCGACCAAAGTAAGGAACTTCGAACAATGTTGAACCGCCTTCAACAGCACCTGTCACAAAGTTCGGGGCTTGGTATTCAATGAAATCCTGATCCCGAAAGTATGAATGAATCGCACCAAAAGCAGAACTGCGTAGTTTGAGCATTGATGTCATTCGACTTGTTCGGAGGTAGAGGTGTCGGTGATCGAGGAGGAATTCTGACCCACCCGGCATCAGTTCGCCATCTTCGTCAATTGCTGCTTCCAAGGCTTCCTTATTTATCGGAAAAGGACGTTCAGCATTTACAGCTCCAATGATTTTGAAGGAGGTTGCAATGAGTTCATGGCCCCCATCAGCACGCTCGTCGGCGTTGACAACACCGGTAATGATGACTGAGGTTTCAATGAGTACATTTTTCACTTCTTGAAACAATTCTTCACCAATTGCATCTTTCTTGACAACGCATTGTATGTGGCCGGTAGAGTCTCGAAGAACGATAAATCGCATTTTATTACTTCCACGCTCACGTTTAACCCAGCCTTTCAGTTCGACCTCTTGGTCGTCATACTTTCCTGCCTGAACATCTCCAATCCAAATGGCCTTTACCATGCTCGCACCTGTCGCTTGCTGTAGCCTTCTCTAATTCAATGTCTCCCCAATGGGGGTATGGTCGAGGGCTACAAAACCCTTCATAGTTGAGTGATTGAATGCAAAGGGTCAAACCCTTTCAACATCGCAGAGCAAGTGTGGCACGAATCGTGGTCTATGCAATTGGTGGTAATGCTCTCTCATCGCCGGTTCCCAAGGAAGTCGACACGAGTGCAGAAGTCTTGGCACATGTTATGTCCGATGTCATCGACTTGTTAGAAGCCGGTTGGGGCGTTGTTCTTACGCATGGGAACGGGCCACAAGTCGGTCATCTCATGAAATTAGACACCGAGCAAACTCAATCAATGGATGCATGGGTAGCTGCAACTCAAGGTATGATTGCACATTCATTAGCTTTGAATTTAGATTCAATTTTGCGACGTAGAAGACGCCCCGAACGCACTGCATGCGTGCTGACGCGAGTGCTCGTCAATGGAGCAGACAATGGATTCAGTTTTCCAACGAAACCGGTCGGACCAATTCTCTCTCCTGAAACGGTCATGTCTGCTGATTGGGATATCGCAGAAACGATACAAGGGCCGCGTCGTGTAGTTGCCAGTCCGCTGCCCATGAGTGTAATTGATCTACCTGTGATTCAAAAATTAGTTGAACTACATGCGGTCGTTCTTTGTGGAGGTGGAGGAGGTATACCCATCGTGAAAAATGGTGAACACTACACCGGGGTTCCTGCCGTTATCGATAAGGACCGACTTTCCGCACTCTTAGCGATCGAATTAGAGGCGGATGCACTCATTATTTCAA
>CALCOP010000124.1 GCA_937897365.1 uncultured euryarchaeote | reverse complement strand
TGCTTCGATTACTCGCAACCATGGTTGGTCGGAATCTCGGTTGAGTTCATTTTTTTCTTCATCACCCACGCTCCTGTCTTGATAGGTTACCAAGATGCCAGAACCGGGTAAATGTTGGTCAAATCCTGAGTTTGAGCGGTATTCAATCCAGATTGTTTCCATGTCATTAAGCGGTATTTTTAGCGAGGTTCCGTTTTCACTCATACCTTGCATTTGAATGGATGGACCAATGCAAGGTGCTTGAGCACTTTGAGGCCATGTGAGATCCAGTTCTTGACTCCGACCTGCCTCCAAAAGGTCGAGTGATGCTGCAGTTGGTAAGGCTGGCCAAACTCCACCTCCATTCCAATTACCGCTTGCCATGATATCCCAATCACCAACTCCTTGCCAATCGTTCAACTGGTGTGTCTCATGAACTGGATAAAGGTCAAGTGCACCCATTTGGTGGAGCATTTCGTGAAGAATCGTACCCATTCCACTGGACCCGGTTCGAAGACTTGCCATAGTATAGTGAGCGACTTTGACATTACCATCAACAAGAATAGGCTGGTCGAACATTGTGAAATGGCTCCAGATGTTAGAGGTCTGCCCTGGATTTTCCTCTTGACCTTTTGTTGAATGGAGAATGAGTAATCGGTCAACATATCCGTCACCGTCCAAATCGTATTCGTCCCAGTCGACCAGAGTCTCGTGATCGTTTACAGTTTGTTCAGCCAAAGACATGGGGAGGAATGTTCCATCACTCGCCGTATCTCGGTTTTCATTTGAATCGCTACCATAATCCGAGAGTGCTCCATTTGCTCTTGTAATTTTAGAATGCACATCAATTTGGATTTCTGACAAACCACCTGATAATTGGTTGATGTAATTTTGCGCAACATCGTCGAGCAAGGTTTGTGCCTGTTCAGGCCCCCAAGCATCCGTTGCCGGCTGTTCTTCAAAATCTACAAGGAGTACCAGCCATCGTTCATTTTCTTGCAAGGGAACCAGCGGCACCTCTTCTTCAGTGATAGAAATGGTGTTTTCTGTCATCCACAATTCAATAGTGTCGTTATTTGTAAAACTCCATGAGCTTGCCAATAAAAGTGCGACGAGGATTGGAATGCCATACCTCGGACTCATGCTACAAGGAGGGCCATTGAGTGTTTGAATGCTTGGCTTTTATGGTTCGATTAGATCGCAATTGCCGAAACTCCAATTGACTCGAGTTTTGATTGAATCTCTGAAACATCTTCTGAATCAATCCTAAGAACAATTTGGTTTTCATGTTCCAAAGTTGTGGCCGGTATCTCAACCTCTCTTGTATCAAGAATCAGATTCTTCACTTCTGAATTTTTGAGAACCGACACAATTCGTTCTGCCATCTTTGCTCTTGGCCAGGGGTCAAATAAGCAAGCGATTGACAATTCAAGTTCAGTGATGTATGATTGAAGAGGGAATGTTTTCCTGCCAACATTCCGGGTGCTACGGAGTTCTCGTAGGGAACAGCCAAGT
Source organism: uncultured euryarchaeote (assembly GCA_937897365.1). Lineage (GTDB taxonomy): Archaea > Thermoplasmatota > Poseidoniia > Poseidoniales > Poseidoniaceae > MGIIa-L1. The sequence continues at coordinate 2,458 of CALCOP010000124.1, read as the reverse complement.
GATTTGCAGTTCGATTTGAATGATTTTGGTATCGATTCTGGAGAGCACCCACGGATTACAACATCGGATAAGCGGTGGCGGATAATTTTTTCAAGAATAAATTCACGTTCTTTTATCGATGTGCAAAATGAACCGACTGAATGTATCGGAATTGGCGAATTAATCTCTTTTGGAAGTGGAACCGAGTCAGTGTTGCACGAACAATCGATGAGGAGAATCTTACGTAGTTCTCCTTCTGCATCCATTATTGGTTCAAAACCATTGAACGGGGATACTTTGCCTCTCAGCCATCTTCTCGAACTTAGTTCGATAGTTGCAATTGCAAAAGAAGAAAGCAGAATTGCCAATCCACCAAATTCGGGCAGTGATGCGAGTAGTAACAGCAATACAAGTCCATAAATTCGAGTTCTCCACCAATCTGCTGTTTCTTCATTGAGCATTCCAAGGATACCTGCGAGCATCATAGCTAACACAGCACTTGCTACAATTACTTCAGTCCATATCACTGCGACAACAATGGAGAGCATGTGAACAGCATCATAATGCGCATCCAGTTGCATGGAGAGATGCGTTTGGTGCCCGGTGTCAAACAGCATTGGAAAGAGCAATCCGATTGTTAAAATAACTGTAATCAGCGTAGTTATTGTTCCGGTAATTAACCATGTAATCACCCACATACGCTCGCTGGGTAGCAGACCTGGTTTGGCAAACTTCCACATCTGATAGAGACCTATAGGCATCACGGTAAGGATTCCGAGAAGAACGGAAGACATCCATCGTACTGCGCTCCACCTCGCTGGATCAAAGAGGTTGAGACATTCACCTTCGCATGGGTCCAGTTGACCGAGCAGATTTTCTAAGATTGCGTCAATTTGTGTTAGCCACCAAAGTGTTGTAAGAGATGCCAAGAAGAGAGTCAGTGTCACTCTCGAGGTTAATTCATTCAGATGTTCTTGAACATGGTTCGAAGTGTCATGTTCAAGTTGAAAAGACATGGATAAGCCTCAGGTCCCAAATAGGAATATGAAAACTCAAACCCTGTCTTTGGCTTGAGCGACAGCACGGGCTTGGACAATTGTTCGATAAACACCGAATATAGCCCACAGCGCCAACATGCCGAGCGTCAGTAATACTTGCCATGATTGACCCCCATCAACTGCCCATGCAAACAAGAGCAGCATGATTGCAGCGAGGGCACTGCGTCGAACACCTTGCGGTATGGCAAGGCTACGGTCCAGATGTTCAGGTCCGCCCCCGAACTTTCTCTCGTAAAATTCTCCTTGAACGACTGCTGCTACAATGATGATTGAAAGTGTCGTGAAATAGAACAAGTTTCCTTCATCAAAGAATAAGTGAGAAAGTTCTTCTTGGCGCTCTGCTTCTACTGCTGCGGGGTCCTCTTCTGCAACAAAGAGCGCATCGTAATCTCCAACACTGATTGTTCGCAAGGTCAAGTTTTCAGGATTATCGTTGGTTGCCGTTCCTGGCGGACTGATAGAAAATGAAACAATATTCCAAGTGTCACCAGCATCAAAATTTCCGTTACCGTTCACAGCATTACCGACGAGTTGGAATGGAATTGAACCAACATCTGAACTTGGTGCGGTCCAAGTTATTTCCCAATCATTGCCAACGTCGGATTGCGATACACCTCCGGTTGGGCTTCCTGCATCTTCAACAGCCATTGATCCTTCTCCAGGGGTTAATGTTCCCATGTTGTAATCCCAAATCATGTAACCACCTTCGAGGTTCGAAGCATGTTGGAGAGAAATTGTGAAATTGTACGTTTGGTCGATGGTATAAGCTCGTGGGACTCCAGAGATAGAGACGACTACGTCGTTGGATGGAGCACCGTCACCATGACAACTGCATCCTGTTTCGACAACGAGGTTTTCGCCGTTTTTCCAAGGGGGTCCACCGGGCATTGCGAACACCGGTGCAACCATGAGAAGACTGACTAATGTAATCAGTAACCATCGTGAATTACGCGATAGCAAAGTGTCACCCAAATCTTTCCACCATGCCCAGCCCTTTGAACGTTCCTTTTACTCATGCCCCTAAGGGGCATGAAAATGTGTCGAAATTTAGTCGTCAAATTTCCTTAATTGCCGTGTTGAGTTCAGACATCATAGCCTTACCATCACCAAACAGCATCATGGTTTTATCCATGTAGAACAGGTCATTGTCCACGCCAGCATAACCCACAGAGAGTGAACGCTTGATGATCACAACTGTTCGCGCCATGTCTGCATCGATAATCGGCATACCTGCGAGTGGTCCTTCACCGCTCCTCGCAGCCGGATTGGTCGTGTCGTTTGCACCGATGATTACCGCAACATCACAGTCAGGGAACTCGCCGTTTATTTCATCCATCTCGATAAGTTGTTCGTAGGGTACATTAGCCTCAGCAAGCAAGACGTTCATGTGTCCTGGCATTCTTCCAGCAACTGGATGGATA
>CALCOP010000123.1 GCA_937897365.1 uncultured euryarchaeote | reverse complement strand
CAAAGAAGAAAATGTGAATTGTGGTCCTGATGTTTACGATACTGATGATGATAATGATGGCGTATTAGACATTAGAGATCCATGGAGCACTGATCCTTGTGCAAGTATGGACACCGATAGCGATGGGCAACCTGACAACTTGCACTGCCCTCCAGGTGTCACAACATGGCTGACGGTTGATCCAGATGATGATGGGGATGGAATACCTGATGTGTCAGAGGGGTCAGAAGATAGTAGTGATTCAGATGGAAGCCCATTAATCATCATGTTATTTGTTGGCCTATTCCTTGCTGCTGCTGCATTCATGCTAATGCGCTCTAAGCAGGACGTGGAGTGATGGCAGAACTTGCCAGCACATTGCCTGACCCTGAATTAATGGCTCAGTTCTGTGTTGCAGTCTTGGCAGTAATTGTCGCTTGGGATGCTTGGTGGCTTGGTCGTCAGAGAGTTGATATTCCTAATTTAGGAGATCTACCTAACTCAGGATTTGCATGGGAGTCAAACCAGTCTGAGGAAGTATCCCGTCAATGGGCGAATCTGATGACTATGGGAGCGATGATGGTGCTTCCTTGGATGTTAGCGGAACTATCCAACACTCCAGTTCTATGGGTTTGGATTTGGGATATACTGTTAGCAATTCATCTGGTCTCTTTGTTAATACCAAAGCGATACGCAGTGACTTCAACACATCTATTCGCTGATGGACAGCGCTATGAGTGGAACCGTTTGAAGTTGGCAAAAAGACAGCCTAAGAAACGAATAATGCTATTGCGCAAAGGGTGGGGACCTTTCGGCCCCCTACCCCTTGGCGGAGACAGAACAACGCTTTCCAAAGCGATTGAACTGATAGATACAATTCTCAACGAAGAAGAGTAATCAAGCGTTCATGGCTTCGGTTGCTTTCTTTGCACCCATCCATGCTACAATACCGAATCCGATCTTGTTGATGATGTCCGCAACGTTGTAAGCAACAGCCATTATTTCAGCGCCGTTGTCCCTTTCAATAAATGCGACTTCAGGACTGAATAGGTAACCGATTGGGTAGATGACCCAGCCGACGACTATGAACCAGCGTAGAGCATTAGCGCTCCACATTAATTCTTCAGATATCTTGCTGTTGTCTACGCCTAGTCCAGAAGTCCAAGGAGTTCCAGTAGCGACAATGATCATTGCCCATCCCATTCCACCGAGTAGAAGAGCAGCAACAGGGTTCATCAAATCAGCTTCTCCTGCGTATCCGAATCCAATCATGATAAGAGCGCCAGTGAAACAGATTCCAGTGAATCCAAGTCCAGCGACTTTCTTGTCAGTGATTGCATCCTTGCCGATGAGTGATGGGAACTTGAGTGCCATCAATGGGACAGTGATAATCCAGTCCATGTAACGGTATTCAACGGAAACAGTTCCGTAATCTGCGTAAACTCCACGCATGTAGTAGTAGTGGAACGCAGCAATACCTACAATCAGTGCCGAAATGGTCATTGTTGTTCGGTATTGAGGAGCGACGTTACCTCGCTCACTCATGAAAAAGACGAAAGCAGCGCCCATGGCGATGTATCCGACGAAGAAGAGGAAGAAGGTCATTGTCTTCAGTGTGTCACCTTCGATGAACTCTGGTAGTCCATTGTCGCCGGTAGGGAGCGGTTCAGCAGCGCTGACCGTTCCCGCCATTGCGAGGGCAAAGGTTGCGATTAAAAGCAGGCTCGTTGTTTTTGAGAATTTCTGACTTAGCATGTTACTCAGTTAGTGTCTGCGCCGCTCCCCACTTATAATACAATGTAAATAACCACATCCAAAACTGCCAAATTTGGACTAAAACGCAATTAGCCGCTTTGACCTGTTTGGACAGCCCACATCCGTGAATAGATACCGTTTTTCTCGACTAATTCTTCGTGCGCACCATCCTCGACTATCCTACCTTGGTCAAGAACAAGTATCCTATCTGCGCCCCTAACAGTAGAGAGCCGGTGGGCGATAATCACGGCCGTCCTGTCTTGAGAGATTTTGTTTATGGAACGTTGTAAAGCTGCTTCCGTTTCATTATCGACAGCCGATGTTGCCTCATCAAGGATGAGTAATGGGGCGTCTTTGAGAACCGCTCTTGCAATTGCAAGACGTTGTCGTTGACCTCCAGAAAGCCTGTGCCCCCCTTCTCCGATCAATGTATTCCACCGTTCGGGCAAATCTTCGACAAAATCTGAAACTTCAGCTAGTCTGGCAGCTTCATGAACTGCATCATCGCTCGCTTCCGGGTCTCCATAGCGAATATTTTCGAGTATACTGGTTGGAAAGAGCGTGATGTGTTGGTCGACCAGTGCCATTGAAGCGCGTAATCGTTCAAGGCGCCACTCTTTTAGAGGCGTTCCAACCCACTGTATTGACCCATTGGTAGGTTCAGCAAATCTCAGAAGTAACCGAATCAATGTCGTTTTACCTGCTCCAGTAGAACCGACGACACCAACAGTTTCTCCTGATCGTAATTCTAAATTTAATTTTGAGAATACCGGCCCCCTTCCAGGATATGAGAAGTCTACCTCTGAGAAGAGAATTGAAGAGGATTCAATTTCTTCGGCATTCGGTTCAAAGTCGCCTTGTTCAACTTCTGTGGGGGACATCAGCACGTCAAGAACTCGTGTTGAGGACGCCATTGCTCGTTGATACAAATCAAAAGTTTCACCAAGTCGAGTAAGGGGCCATAGAAGCCGTTGTGTCATAAAAACCAAAACGGAATACGCGCCGACTGCCATGGTGTTTTCCAGCGTCATCCAACCACCGAGTAAGAGTGTTGCAGTAAAGCCACATAATATCGCCATCCGAATGAGGGGCGTAAATGCTGCTGAAAGCCGTATTGCTTCTCGATTTGCATCTCTATATTCGTTACTTAACGCCTCAACACGTTTCATTTCACGGTCTTCAGCAGTAAATGACTGTATTGTTGACATGCCTGACAAATCGTTTTCAAGTAAGGCATTCATCGCTCCGGCGGATTTCCTTACCTCCGCATATCGAGGCTCAAGACTACGCTGGTATCGAAATGACCCCCATACAATAATCGGTATCGGAAGAACAGCGAAAATTGCAACCTCCCAGGATATCAGCAAAAAAACAGTCCCGACGATAAGAACGGTCGTACTTACCTGTAAGAGGTCATTCGCGCCTTTGTCAAGAAATCGTTCAAGCTGGTTGATATCATCATTGAGTATTGCCAAAATATCCCCCTTTTGACGTTCATCAAACCACCCCATGCCCTGCTGTTGAACATGGTTAAACGTGTCGAGCCGCAATTCATGCTGGACCGTTTGCGCAAGATTTCTCCACAGAACTCCGTAAAAATATTCGAATAAAGACTCCAGCCCCCATATTGCGAATGTGAGAATCGATATGAAAACAAGTTGGTGCCAAGGATCGATGAGCCCGAACGATGCGAGCAACGAATCCTCTTTCAAAACAACAACATCGACAGCCAAACCAATCAATAACGGTGGTGCTAAGTCCCATATTTTGTTAATTATTGAACAGGCTGATGCCAATCGCAGCGTGCTCCTGTGTGAACTCATGTACTTGAGCAGGCGTTTGAAAGGCCCCACTTCCGACATAACTCGACCACTTTGAGGAAGTATGAGAACCCTATGTCCGTCTCTTTCGGACCTTGAATCGGCGCAACGCCTATGCTGTGTCCATGAAACGGTGGGGTAGGGATAACATGCGAAGGGCCGACTTAACCACTTTACAATATGTGATTTCAAAAGCACCATATACGCGCCATATCACGCTTATTGACCCAGCAAAACAAGATCCGAATATTGCTGCAAACAGAGCCATGGTTGCTGTTGAATGTGGAAGCAGTATGATCTTTGTAGGTGGTTCAACCGATACCCCAGATGAAATCGTTCATGCAACATGCAAAGCAATCCAAGAAGCCTTTGAGTTGCGAGCCTTTGCATCAAGCCAAGACCCAGATTCTGAAGAAGAGCAATGGCAAATCCCAGTCGTTCTTTTTCCTGGAGGCGCCCACGCTCTTTCTCCTGCCGCCGACGCCATTACGTTCATGATGCTGATGAATTCATCAATTCGCCGCTTTTTGGTGGGAGAGCAAGTTCGAGGCGCACCGTATCTTGAAAAGTTCGGAGTCGAAGCTCTCCCCACTGGATACCTCGTATGTGCTCCAGGCGGGCGTGTTGGCGAAGTGGGACAAGCAGAACTGATTCAACCCGACCAGACAGAAGAAGTTCGATCATACGCTCTTACTGCTCGAATGTTCGGTTTCAAACTTCTCTATCTTGAGGCAGGGAGTGGTGCAGAAAATCAGGTTCATCCTGAATTGATAGAAAGCGCTCGGTCTGTAAGCGATATCACACTTGTTGTTGGAGGGGGCATTCGTACTCCTGAACAAGCGATATTGGCTGCAAATGCAGGTGCAGATTGGATTGTGACAGGAACACTCACAGAGGATGCTGCTGATTTAGAAGAACTGCGTACCCGAATCTCAGGTATTGTTCATGCCCTCGAAAATCAAACCGCACTCTTTTGAATGATGCTTTTGGCCTTTTTCTCTTGGATAAACCGTACTGCGTATACCAGGCCAATGACGACAAGCGCCAAGGCGAAAAGCGGTGCTAAAATTGCTACAATTGTAATAAAGACAGCTAAAATTGCTTCAAAGATTGAAAACACCGGGTTGGCCAACCCCCCAGTCGTTCCTGTTGAGAGTGCGCGAACAGCAACGGTTCCAGTTTGAACCGTACCAGCAACCCCTCCACCTGCAACAATCGACATACTCCACTGCATCGCTGGACTAAAATCATCCAGCATTGAACTCATCATCAACACGCCAGCAACTGCTGCAGCCGGGGTGGCAATAATATCGAGCAGATTGTCAATCCATGGAATGAGGTAGCCCCCGACTTCCACAATTACTGCAGCACTTAAAACTGCGAAAATAATCCACCCATCTAAATATTCAAATTGTCCCGCTTCAATCAAATCAAGGTTTATTGCGCCGCTGAGAATCATAGGGGGCAGAAATACTCGAAACCCACTTGCAGCAGCGAGCCCCAATCCTATTGAAAGTGCGATAATGACATCAGCAAAAGCGAACCCACTCATCTCAATCTTCGTCCTCAAAGACCACCGGGTCACCAGAGCCGCCAGGAGATGGTGGCCTTGCCTCATCGACATCGACGCCCTTCTCAATCTCACTTTCACTTACGTCGAGTTTGACCCTTCCTCCGTCGGCGAGTGTAGCCATATCGCCAGTTTCAGGAGTGGAGAGGGTGCGCTCAACATCTGGGGCATTACTGTAAGCGTCGCGTTTTGCTTCTCGGGCATCATGTGTTCTCACCAAGGAAAGTGAGTCAGCAAAGACGCGTCCAACCACTTCACGGGTCCTCTCGCCGCGTCGAACAGAGTCGAGTTCATGTACCATCGTTTCACGTTGGCCTTCTATTTCGCGAAGTTCTGCAGTTCGATCTTGTAGTGCCGATTCCATATCAGTTAGAGTGAGAGTAATTTGTTGAATTCGCTCATCTCGCTCAAAGACATCATTGTGCAAACGCCGTTCTCGCCGTCGAAGAGAATCGTATTCTCGGTTCCGTTCTAACAATCGTCGTTTGAGTTCATCGATCTGCTCGACCAAGTAATCGTGTTCTGCTGAAACAGAGCGAGGCCCTTGCATTACCCGTTCAAGTTGTTCTTCTAATTCCCCAAGACGGCCATCTCGTGCATCGAGCAATCCTCGTAATCGGTCAGCAATGTCGCGCAGTCTTTGACGTTCTTCTTCAAGTGCTTTATTTGCAGCTTGTTCAGCATCATTTTGCGTGATTGCAGCATCCAATTGTGCTTTCAAACTTCGGACTTCTTCAGCAGTTACTGAGGTCAAACCCGCATCTGCGGCGCGCTCAAGGGCTTCAACCATCTGGCCAATTCGACCTTCCATTTCTCCAATGACCTCATCTTGTTGTGCAGTGAGTGTGCGCAATTGACTTACTTCAGTAGCCATTGCTTCTTTTTCCTCATGAGAGAGGGAAGATTGTTGAGATGCTAACTCTTCTCGAGTATCTCCTAATACTCTTTCGAGGTGCACGATTTTCGCTTCACTTTCTTGCAGTGCTGCATCTGCTTCAGCCAGACGAGCGACTTCAGGAGCAACCATGTCTTCTCGCTCGGCCAAATCCAACTCCAAAACTCGAAGTCTTTGCTTGACCGAAACCATTTCTTCATTTCGTGCCGCTAACTCATTCCAAGCAATCAGAACTTCTTCGACTAATTGTTCGACAGGGTAGCCTTTGAGCATCCCCTCGAGAGCTGCACGTTCGTCACCGGTTGCGTCACGGATTCGGTTAATGCCTGTCGTTCCGGTCGAGTCGATTGTCATACAAGCGGCTATCGCCGCCCAACTGCACTTGAACTTTCGCCATCAAAACAAGCCAAAGAAGGCTGGTTTTCTACCCTTTGACGTTGCGCCACAATCAGTTGATTGCAGTAAACATGTCGTCTGGCATTTCGCCAGCGAGTTGAAGAGCACCGGTGGCAACGGCATTGATTGGGTCATCAACACACCAAACATTAACATCGCCAATATCAGCAATTTCATCAGCCATACGTGCAGCAATTCCCTCGATGAGAGAGCCACCGCCAGAGAGGATGATGTTGTTTCGTAGGATGGGTTGATATTCCGGATCTGCACCAGCAACAATTCGCTTGATTGCATTTCCAATCTTCGGAATAATCATCTCACATGCCTGGTTGACAAGGTCGCCAATGTCAACAACCTGCTTCTTTCCTTCAACAGAGAGCTCAACCATTGCTTCGCGGTCATCGCCACCTACATAGGAGACTTCTTCTTTCCACTTGCGGACCATGTCTTTAGTGACTTGAGCGCCGGTGTATTTCTTTCGAATCAGTTCCATGAGTTCAACGTCCAACCAGTCGCCAGCTTCTTCGATAGTGACTTGATCTTCATCTGTAGGGAATGTTCCGTAGATTCGTGCAATATCAGTCGTTCCAGCACCGATATCGACAACGATTGAGCTGGCGATTTCACCAATGCCGAATGCAGTTGCAAACGGTTCTGTAACGACCATGATGGCGTTAACTTGTCCTCGTAGAGTTGCTACGAGGTTCGACTTGTCAGTAAATGAGACGTGGCTTGGAGAGCAAATGACGCCAAACACTTCATCGAATTCTTCTGGGTCAACCGTTTCTAAGAGGTGAGAAACAAACGCTTTGGCTGCTGCCAAATTTGCCTCATCATCCTGAGCAACACCAGCCGCCATAGGGCGGTAGAGGTTACATGCAAGTTTGTTCTTCAAAGCGTCATTACCGAACAACACATCTCGTCCGAGGAAATTTCGAGCGACCGGGTCTTTTGGTCGTCCGACAACGGTTTCAATTGTATGGCTGATGCCAGCACTTGATGCAATAGTCGATTGGTAGGTCCCCAAGTCAATTCCAACGTATAAACGGTCACTCATATTCTTCACCCTCCGCGTTGCGGATATGTCGGCGAGGATGCCACCACCCTTCAAGGTTGACCCTTGTCATGATTGCAAACTTCTTCGATAACGGCATAATTTTGGCTTCTCCGTCACTCGTTTTCATCAAGTGACGGGGGTAGCGACCACACACTATCGTGTCCAAAAGCCGGCCTGACGTTTTCTTGGTCGGTTTTTTGACGAATATTCCAACTAAACTGATACATCAAAACGAATCCCGCTATGATTCCAATCACACCCCACATGAAGGCTCTGTTTTGGGAGGCGGGCCCTTCGTTTGAAGGAGATACCTCTTCATCCGTGTCCAAGAGGGGATTTTTCCAATTACTCGTGAAAGTTGCATCATCTCTGAGTATCACAATATCCTTGTCACCTTCTGGTGAATTATTTCTACTCTGAGCATGAATTTCAATCTGCAGAGATTCGCCACGAATGTCCCAAACAGGGAGGTCATCAGGGATGGTCCAAGAACACGTAAAAGTTCCATTCCCCACATTTTGTTTCAGGCATGATGCTATCGAATACGACCCTCCCGTACTCGAACTGTTCAGGACGTGAATCGCAGCACCAGTATCAAACAGATCAGCATCACTGTCCGTAACACTCCACTCAACAAGTAGGACATCATACCAAACCCCCCCATCTTCCGGAGTGAGTAAGAAATCAATTGCAGGCAAGGAATCGACAGGTCTGCACCCTGAGAAATCGACCGGCCAGAATATCGATACGACTGTTGTGAAACACAGGTCGACATCATCGTACACTCCATCCCCGTCAGTATCGTCAATACACCCATCGCCATCCTTATCGAATAGTGTGGCATTTTCAAGAGGGCAAACATCGATGTTGTCCCCGATGAAGTCACCGTCTGAGTCATCGATACACCCATCTTCATTACTATCCCAAAATGAGGCATTTTGGTTGGGGCAAGCGTCTACGACATTCGCTACTCCATCACCATCTCCATCAGACCACGAATCTGAGTCTCGCTCAACGCCTTCTACTGCTAAAGCAAAGCCAACCTGATTTCCATCTATTCCAATTGAATTGTTTTCATTACCCGGCGATACATAACGGGCCCGCACTTCGACTTCAACCCAATCAACCCCCTCAAGGTCGTCTTCAGATAACGATACGGCAACGGTGGTTTCGTTTGTCATTGGAAACAGCGAATCATTCCAAAAATCAGCAATGTTCTGATCGTATAGGGTTGAGTCTCCATCAGCCTGGAACTCTCCTGCAAGGGCAATCTCACCATTTGAGAGGCGCACGACGAGTTGCAAATCGCTTACCAGATAAGGTTCGGGAGCTGCATTCCAAGCTAAGCGAGCATTGAAATCGCCCCCTTCAAGGTCAAAACGTTCAACCCAAACCTCTCCGGTCTTCAAAAAGGGACCGACTGCATCAGCACCTGTCCAAGTTGAGGCGACGAGGTTTTCAAGAGCCTCAAGGCCTCCTTGTCTTTCTTGTAACCATACTTTCGGGGTCTTGTCTACAAGACGATAGGAGTCGTGAACCCACAGGTGTTCCAAAGGCGCGACATCTCCCTGATGTAATCGTTGCTCAATTGAATTGAAATCGACCAATTCTGAGATGTTTAATTGCCCCCACCCGTCGTAATAATTCTGTAAAGTTGACCCCCCTGCCCCCCCATTTCGCACTTCTTGTGGAAGCGGCGTTACAGCCAGCGACATCAATGCACGTAGCAAGGCTCCTGATGGTGAAAAACCTTCAGCAAGGCTGAGATTATTTGTGGCATTGTGCTCGCTACTATCCCATTCTTGACGCATCTCGCTTACTGGAATTAAAGTTCTGTTTTCTTTACCAGAGATCCAACCTTGTTCGACCATTTGCTGGATAAGAGCAGCTACACTGGCGGCGGCGGGTGTAGCCATGCTTGTGCCGCTTGAAGACCGTAAAGCGTCGTTGTAAGAATCATCAATTCCGTCAGCGCGAGCAGATTGTACAGACGTGCCTACAGCGAGTGCGAAAATCCCGTTTGTACCTGCTTCTGTTGGACCAATTGATGATGACGCCCATCTGTCGGTAGATTGGGACTTTTCAGATGCTCCGACAGCAATAACATTTCTTCCATTCGCGGGTTCAAGTAATTGCCCTCCATTATTTCCTGGTGCAATCAATGCAAGCGACCAGGGCATTTCAATCGACCACGCATCAAAATCACCAGTTCGAGCAGTGTAAGATGTCGTTGCATCACCCCATGAGTTCGAGTGCAACGTCGCTCCATTCAACCCCGCTTCAACAAGCAGTGCATCAACATCTGGTGGAACCCAACCAGAATCATTAACGATATCTTGGAAGATGAGTTTTGATGCATATGCGAGAGACGAGCCGTTTTTCGGAAGAACATTGTTGCGCATATCGTAGACATTGTAGCATGATAGTGTCCCTGCAACATGCGTGCCGTGACGGTAATCGGAATGTCCAGGCGTATCTCCTGAATCAATCGTTTGGTTGTGCAATACCACTTTCCGATGGCCAGCTCCAGCCTCGCCAATTCCATCTGTTAAATTCTCACCCTCAGAACCGATTTCGCCAGCAACCGTAGCATTACGAAAACACGCATGGTCTGCATCAAGTCCAGAATCAGCAACTGCCAGAATGACGCCATTACCGTTTATTCCAAGCTCCCATGAGGGGTTTCCCGTCATTGATCCATGCTGTAAAAGCGAACTCACCTGCGCGTTGCGAGCAACGGTTTCTAAAACCGGTTCAACCCATAATAAACCGTCAAGTGCAGAGAAGAAAGAAAAATCTTTACGCCATTCTATAATTTCGATGTGAGGTAAAACTGAACCGTAATTTTCTGCATTTGCGGAGACGATTAAACCTTGAGAGGCAAATGTCGTAACAATCTGATGAACAGCAGAAGCAGGTAACCTTGGTTCAAACACTAAACGATACGATTGGTGTTCATCAAATTTGGATAAATCCCCCCTATACTCTACTTCTGGGGCAGGATGTTCTGAGACCCCTCTCACATCTACAGCTTCTGGTGATTTCCAAGTCAAAAGTTCCATTGAACTCAGCATTCGTAGAGGCGTATGGCCGGAATCTTTCAGCGAGTCCCATTGCTCTTGAGACCATACACCCTCATCCAAGACTAAAACCCGTTCAACTCCGACGCTGTTTTCAGGATTTAATGAGGGACTAAAGCCCTGTACGAGAGGCAGCAACAACAACATCGTAACAATCAACGCCGGTCGCATGACCCCCGTTAAATCGTCAAACTTTGTCAATCTCGCGGTCTATTTTTGCAGAAAATGCGCGACGGCGCGTTTAAGTCGGGTTTGCGAGTCGCCCACTTCGATGAAGGCCTATCGCATATCAGGAATCGCACCATTTGGCAGTATGCGCCAAGTATTTTCTATGGACCTCCCCGCATCTGACGCTGCTGATGCTGAACATCGGGCATATTCGATAATGGGCTCTCGACACAAGGCGAACCGTCGTTCTATCGATATCACTTCAGTTGATGAAATCGACCCACGAACCTCCACTGACCCGCGAATTATGGACCATTTCCGAGAAGAAATCGCCGCCGCAGGTGGACCAATCACTCCGCCACAGGAAGAAGAATAAGCCAAGCAGGGCTTCATCAAGGATTACCGCTACGGGCTACGTGAGCCGCATGGTTGAACGAAGCGAGTTACAAAAAATGGCGCGTACAATCGACGCGCATCGCAAACAACTCGACACACTCCACGCACGTGTTGAACAGGTTTCGGCTATCCTTGAAGAACACGATATCACGTCTTCAATACTTGATGAACTCATCCATTCAATGTCGACAGGACGTGCATCGGCACAACTTTCTATTGGCTCAGGAGTGTCTCTTAATTACGTCCATGAAGGCGATAAAGAAGGAACTGCTATGGTTGACATTGGAAGTGGGATTTTTGGCCAAAAGTCGTGGTCTGATGCACACAAAATGACCATAGAACGGAAACAGGGCATACTCCTTCTCCATCAAGAACTCTCTGAACAATCAACACAATTAGAAGAGAAAATAACCACTCTCGCCCAAGAATTCAATACTGCGGCAGAACAACTCCAACCGAAATCAAGTTCACAAATCTCGGAAAAGACATCTGACGAAGCCAAGTCCAGCGAACCCTCCGCCGAAAAACAGACTCGACGGCAACCCCGTCGAGGTAGCCGCTTTGGAAATGAACTTACATTGGATGATTGAGGGATTGTATGGGGCTTTTCGACCGTTTTAGAAAACGAGTAACTGAGGTTGCATCCGAAGTTGACACTGACGAACTTTCGGCTGCAGCGGAATCGCAAGAAGCACAAGAAGCGCTCAACGCCGCCGCAGAGGCATCTGATAATCACGAATCAATTACCGATTCACCCTCCCAATCGCCTGTCGAAAGTGAAGTGGAAACGCCTGCAGATTTCATCGAAGACGAATGGGAAGATCTTGACGCACTTGACGCTTCAGAGTCGAAAAACGCCTTGAGTGATGAATGGGATGATTTTGATGATGAAGAAGACATTGCACTGCCAATTGAACTTTCTCGCAAAGAAAGAAAGCGTATTGAAAAGGCTCGAAGAATCGATGAAAAACGTCTCTTGAAAAAGCAAAAGGAAATGAAAAAGAGAGGTGCTGTCAGCGTAGCGAGGCCGAAGGGTTCCAATGTTGACCTATCGATGATGAGGACGACAACAGGGCGACAACTCGTCAGTGTTCAAAATGCTCCAAAAGGGTCTGTTAAACAGGCTGAAATCGAGACCGAAGCCGGAACGAAAGTCGCAGTTGATCTTGGCGGCGGTGTGGTCTCTGAAGGGGGGCGCGTCATCAAATCCGGTGCAGTACTCGACAATCTCCTTGAGGAACTTGAATGGGTTTTACTTGAATCTGACATTTCAAGCGATGCTGTTACTGCGGTTATTGATGCTCTTCGAACCAATTTGGTGGGGGCTCGACTGCGTCGGGGCGCAGACCTAGCGAAAGTCTTGGAAGCAGCCCTTAAGCGTGCTTTAAGAAACATTCTTGCAGCTGGCTACTGGGATTTTGATGCCAGTGTCAAATCCTTCATTGAGGCAGGCGATACACCCGTTGTCATCATGCTCGTGGGCGTGAACGGTACTGGGAAGACGACAACTGCCGCTAAAATCGCTCAACGCCTTCTTGACCAGGGGATCACCGTCGTTGCTGCTGCAGGGGACACGTTTCGAGCGGGAGCTATTCAGCAACTGGAAAGCCATTGTGAAAATCTTGGAATCCGTTGTATTTCCAGCCAACGCGGCGGCGATACTGCGGCTATTGCCAGAGATGCAATCGAATCCGCCAAGGCAAAGAAAATCGATGTCGTTTTGGTCGATACGGCTGGTAGGATGCAAAACAAAGTCAACCTCATGAATGAGTTGAACAAAGTGAGCAGAGTTGCCGACCCACACCTTACATTGTTTGTCGGTGACTCACTTGCCGGTAATGACGCGGTTGAGCAAGCCAAAATGTTCCAAGAAATCATGAAATTTGACGGCGCAGTGCTTACGAAAATCGACACTGATGCCAAGGGCGGAGCCGGTCTTTCCATCGCATTTGCAACTGGGCGCCCAATTGTTTTCGCAGGGGTTGGGCAAGGTTATCATGATTTGAAACAATTCGATCCTGACTGGTTGCTTGAACAAATGTTTGATTGATTTCTGGCGATGAGGACATAGACTTCCTCTCTTTAGCAACATCATGGCGGGCACATTCAAGGATGAAGAGACAGAACAATTTTTCCAGTTGGTCCACATGTTTCAACGCTCAGCATTACTGCATATGGGTATGTTACCGGATCAAGAAGGTAACATGCTGTTCAATCTCGGTGAGGCCAAGGCCGCTATCGATTTGTTACGGATGTTACAAGCGAAGACAAAGGGCAACCTGAGTGACCATGAAGAACGTATGATGAACGGCATCGTAAGTGAATTACAATTACAGTTTCTCAAAGCACCGAGTCGCCGCAGAGAAGCAGAAAGTGATGCTGCACAATCTGAAACCATCCGTGAAGCGTTTGAGAATCCTCAGAGCGGACCCGTCGAAGACCTCAGTACGCTCGAAGACAGCGAAGAATGACCTTTCCAATGCGGTTAATTGATGTGTGATGGCGAGTTCAGCGAGTTGATTCACATGGCATATGTCACGCCAACATCGGATGAAACCGCTCCGACGGTCCTCATCGTGGACAACAATTCGATGTCTCTTATGCGCCTTCGGGAAATTTTCAAAGTTCGGGAGTTCAATGTTGAAGTGTGTGAGGACGGTGATCAGGCAGTTGACGAATATATCCGCCTCGACCCCGAATTAGTAGTT
This sequence comes from uncultured euryarchaeote, assembly GCA_937897365.1. GTDB lineage: Archaea > Thermoplasmatota > Poseidoniia > Poseidoniales > Poseidoniaceae > MGIIa-L1. The sequence continues at coordinate 645 of CALCOP010000123.1, read as the reverse complement.
ATAGCACTCGATTTACCGACTCTTGACGGCCATATTGCCGCTTTGGAAATGAGAGAGCATGGCGGAGAAAGCCGCATTGTGTTCATCGCATCCCGTCGTTTGGCGCAATTAGCCGAGGATGCGAGCCACTCGGCCGGGGCTGTAGCATGGCTTGAAAAGCCAATTTCATCATCTGTAGTTGAGCAACACTGGGAGCAAATACTTGGGCCAATTCCAGACGCACCCGGACTTGAAGATATCGACAAGCTCTATCCTGAAGACCGAATAAAGCCCGTCGCTGATGAAGGTCTCATGCCCTTGCCCCCGCTTCCTGGCATGCCAGCCCTCCCTCTCCCAACTGCTCTCGTGGCCGAACTCCCCGATGCAATCATTCCTGCTTCAACAGATGTTGAAGTAAAACCAAAACGCAGAATCTTCAAACTTCTTCTCGTGGCTACACTTGCTGGTGTAGGGTATCTTGGGTATGCTTACTCATCTGGAATGGCGCCGTTCTCATGAACATGCTGTGCCGGCATAACCATCACGTTTGCATTTTTTGTCACTTGCGTTCCTGCTGGTAGTCCCGTCATTTCATTGATGATGATACCATCCTCGTCGAGCAATGTCGAGTCGTTCTGCATTATTCGAAAGTCGAGGGATGCGGAC
>CALCOP010000122.1 GCA_937897365.1 uncultured euryarchaeote | reverse complement strand
GACGTGGATGTGGCCATTTGAATCGACGGCAACGGCATTGTATCGGCCGGCTTGAACAGAATAATCCATGGTCGTCTCCACCCATTGATGGTTGATTCCATCGTCGGTTATGTTGGAGAAAGCGAGGTCAGAAAAACCACTTCCCGTGATGGTAATTTCTTCACCGCCGGTCGTCCAGCCATTCGATGGAGATACAACCCAGCCGGATGTATCAGTTGAGGATTTTGAATCGCTCTGAGATATTTCATCGACCACTGGAAGAGTCGATTCATGACTGGAATCGAAGAAAAGTCCCGTCGACGTGCCGAGACAAAACATTAACACAAGAAGAAATGCTTTAGTCCGCACAATTATTGCTAAGCGAAGGATGTTATAATCCTCATTGTAAAATTGTGTTACAGGAAAAAACAAATACACCCGACCAGGATTAAAGAATATGGAGAAAAAGTGCAACCCAACCTATGGCCGAGTGGATGAATTGTTATCACTCTTGACCAAATCGAAGTCCTTGCACATGTTGATGGTTTTAGACAGGAAAAAGAATCCAGCTCGATTTTCTGAATTAAAGAAACTCGTTGATTCATCTTCGACTACCGTTGCACGACGGTTGAACGAACTTGAGACTCATGGCCTTGTTTCTCGAACGCAAACACCAAGCTCAGAACATGGATTTGAATATTCAATTACAGAGGATGCAAAATCACTCAGCCCCATACTTCAATCGCTGTTCGAATGGGTCGATGAACGCAGTTTCTCCCATCCGAATGAATTCATATTAAATTATTCTTGAACGGCAATTCGAAGTATCTACTCATTTTCCGAGAAGTGATTATGACTTTTTTGTCAATTCAATCATGACAAAAGGCTGCTTGATTTTGGCCATGTCTAAATAACACGGAACATTGCGAAAATTATGTCTGAGGTGTCATTATCCGGGATTTGCAGTTCATGCCAACGTGAAGTCGATACAAATCTCTATCACGGCTCAAACTCTGATAAAATGGAATTATGCAAAGAATGCTATGACCAATATGCGGCCAAAGAGATGCTTCAGTATTGGAAAGACCATATTGCCGAAGAGGAACGTCGAGCCAATAATTGAAGCATTGCTCTACCTGTAATCATCCGCTCATCAGTTGACATCTACGGCATACGAACGATGATTTATCACCCTCGAGTTTACTTTTGAATTGCGTGATAAATACAGCGTCGCATCGCTTACAACGAAGCGTAATGGACTCGACTTGCTCACTGGTGAGGATGTATGGCGTGTTGATGACTTGAGGATCAATACAAGTCAGGCAATACCATTTCTTTGTCTCTCTGTTCAGTGACATCTGCGAAGGAGGTTGAGTGGAATAGCAACGAAAACACTGCCAATCCTTATCCGGCCCCCACATGATTGTATCATCTCATGGTAGTATTTGAGCCCTAAGTTTGTATATTTTAGGGAAACCTAATTTTTTAAATCTCGCAATTTTCGCTCCTCATGTTCGACCATTCTATGTACGGCTGTGAGGTGAAAAATTGAAACTGCATATCGTCATGTTACTCCTCTTCTTGACATCGGTTGCTGTATCGATGAATGCAACCGCAGAAACTGAAGCCAGTGCAGACGCCGAAATGGAATCTTTCAACATGGCCGGATACGTGATTCTCGGATTTGCCCTCATCGGATGGGCTTTCTTCCTGTATCTCTTGGGTTGGGCAATCTTACAAATCGTAAAGAAAGCCAAAAACCCCTACATAGCAAAAAATCCTGTTAAGTGCAAGTGAAACGCCATTTCAGGTTTTCAATTTCGCTTCGTTGCGCATCAATTCCAATGCAGAAGTGGGGCACGACGGGTTTAAGAGTGGGGCGAAGAAGGCGAAAACATGTCTATCATAGCAGCATATAACGAAGCCTGGGAAAACGCAGATGTCGACGCACTCGCAAACATCCTTCACGATGATTGTGTCTTCAACCCTCACGTAGGTGGCGTTACCATGAGCAAGTCCGATATCCTTGGATTCGTCAGCGGCGGAAACACTCCAAAAGCAGAACAACAAAGAATTCTTTTCGAAAACGATGAAGTTGGTGTTGCCCACTCAATTGTTCACTTTGCAAACGATTCCGACTCTGAAGCGGTCATGTCCTTCTTGCGATTCAAAGACGGAAAAATCATCCTCATGGAAACCGGTGCTACACCACTTTCAGATGATTACAAACTCGTTGGAACCGAGTGAAGAACAAACTCTTTGTTTCACATCACAGTTCTGTGATGTCATTTCGCTCTGTTGAAATAC
>CALCOP010000121.1 GCA_937897365.1 uncultured euryarchaeote | reverse complement strand
TGTCTGCTTTTCTCAAGAACATTATTTTTTGTTGTATTCTGTCAACTGTCATTTCTTTCGGACTCACATCAACCATGACTGCATTCTTGAGGAATGTTCCAGCAAGTTTAGCGATAGATTTCGGCATTGTTGCACTGAAAAGCAGATTTTGGCGTTGCTTTGGCAAGATTTTGATAACCTTCTCGATATCACGAATGAATCCCATGTCGAGCATCCTGTCCGCTTCATCAAGAACGAAAAATTCGACTTGCGTAATGTCAACATACCCTTGCCCAATCAAGTCCAGTAATCGACCCGGGGTCGCAACTAAAATGTCCAAGCCTTTTTTCAAAGCACGAACTTGAGGGTTTTGATTGACCCCACCAAAAATCACGCGGTGTTTCAGGTCCATATTTTCACTGTATGCAGCAAATCGCTCATCTATTTGCGCAGCAAGTTCTCGCGTTGGGGAGAGAATCAATGCCCGAATAAATCGCTTACCCTGTGGCTTGTTTCGATTCATAATTTGAAGAACAGGTAAGGCAAATGCTGCGGTTTTACCTGTTCCGGTTTGTGCAACTCCTAAGACGTCACGTCCTTCGAGTAAAGGCGGAATGGATTGTTGTTGCACCGGAGTTGGAGTCGCATAGCCTTCTGATTCGACAGCGCGGAGTAATGTGTTCGAAAGGCCAAGAGATTGAAAGTCTGACATTGTATTCACATTCACTTGCTCGTCAACTTTTAGGCGTGTGCTGTTGACTGCATGAGAGCCTCAATTCTCTTTGCCTAAATACCCGATTGATGAAAAGAGAGACAACAGGCCAGTCTCGCCATTGACTTTCAACGCCGTTCAAAGAATCGGCTGGTTTCTTAGCCATTCTATGTCAGAAATGTACAGTTGGCGAATATCATCGAGACCGAGGACCAACATTGCGAGTCGTTCAAGCCCCATTCCCCAAGCTAAAACTGGTGATGAAATCCCGAGAGGTTCTGTTACTTCTGGACGGAAAATACCAGCCCCGCCCAACTCCAGCCATTTCCCGCGCCATTTCACTTCGATCTCAAGGCTTGGTTCTGTGTATGGGAAATATGCTGGTCGGACACGAACCTCAGGATAACCCATTTTTGCATAAAAGGTCTTGAGCGTTGTAACGAGCATCTGTAAATTCGCCCCTTCTTCCATGATGATTCCTTCAATTTGGTGGAATTCAGGTAAGTGTGTTCTGTCAATGGCTTCCTTTCGAAATACTCGATCTACTGAAAAGACACGACAGGCTTCCTTAGGATTTGCCGCTAAATACTGAATCGTGTTTACAGTCGTGTGTGTTCGTAACAAACCTTTCTTGGAGGTCTCAGCCGAAAATGTTCCACCCCAACCAACCGAACCGGTTTCGCCGCCGTGTTCGTGAATCGCTCCCCAAGCGTCAGTAAGATGCTTGGGCAAGTCAATTGATTGTGGGTTCTCAAGATAGAACGTGTCTTGCATTTCTCGGGCAGGATGATCTTGCGGTATGAACAACGCATCCATGTTCCATCCAGCGGTTTGAACATAATCGTCAACAAGTTCAGAAAAACCCATCTCCAAGAAAATGCTCCGAACTCGTTCGATGAGTGCCTGCATTGGATGGCTGCGACCAGTTCGTGGTGTCGCTGATTCCAAGGTCACATCAAACGGACGGAAGTCAGCATCTTTCCAAGCATCGGACTGCAGTAATTCCGTGGTGATTTCACTGATTGATTGCTTTTCAGTGAGAACTTCTGAATCGATTGCCTTTCCCTTCTTGGTAATTGACCATGTTCGCGTGGTTGTAATGACCGATTCGATGAGTCCTCGTCGGGATTTGAAATGTTCGAGCATTTCTTTCTCGAGTGTATCCGGTGATGCAGGTAAATGAGCAAGAAAAGTACTGCGTGCTTGAATCTCAGAAGAAATTGCAGATGGATTTTCTGAAATAAATATTCCACCGTCGAGTTGAACTCCAAGTCGCTTGAGCAGTCCTACACCAGGACCTGCTTCATGACGTTCAAATTGCGATTGCAGTGAACCCATATTCGGAGAATCTGTTTCTGAAATCCATTTCCAAATTCGTGCTTCAAGTAATCCATTTTCGACGGCATTACGCCCCTTCTCGGCGAGTCGGATGGTTTCTGAATTCGTTTCATTTGTCTTGACAAAACCAGCATTTGTTAGTCCATGTCCTGCACCAACAGCCACAGCTTGGTCTGTCCAATCACAGGCAGTAAGGATTTCATCAAGAGTCCATTTATGCTGTCCTCTTGACTGCATTACGCGTAACATCCTCCGCTCCGGATTGAGCAAGGAATCTGCGTCCATGTTGCTTCGTGATGATTCATGCCCTTCAATTCTGTGGAACATGAGTGTGTCAAGAATACCTTTTATCGGGTTCTCATTCCTCGGCAATTATTCCTCTTCATCCCAGAGTAGAACAGAGCATGCAGGACAAACGTATGTGACTGGACGGTCGGTGTCAAGTGTTTCCAAATGACCACATGGACCACACAACACGGTGCACTTTTTCGGTTCATCCAGCGTAACATCGACGCGATACATGACTCTTCCAGCATCAGGTAGTTGAGTAGAATCTGGAGTCCAGTTCAGGATATCTTCTTGAGACAAACCTTGGTTGGATTTTATACTCATTCCCAAGAGAAAAAGAACAATGCCACTTAATCCAATGGTTGCGGCTAGGGACATAATGTTTGCAACGCTAAAGAACGCACCCGCAGTGATGCAAATAACACTTGCAATCAGAAAGTTTTCACGGACTTTTTGCATGCTAAATCCTCATTGAAGCGCATTTGCGAGTGCTTGTGAAACACGAGGTATTTGTTCAAGAGGAACTGCGCAAAGTCCTATTCGGATTCCACCAGTGAGAGGTACGAGGAATACATTTTGTTCAGCACACTTTTCAGCAATTGCTTCAGGTTCACTGTGCTCCAACCAAGCAAAGAAACCATCATGTGTAGGGTTGAGTGGTACACCGAGTTGCTCGCAAGTTTCCTTCAGAAGGTTGCGACGCGTAACGAGCAAATCTTTCATTCGGTCTCTTTCATTGCCCCATGCTTCACCACCTTCCGGAGTCGAATGCATTTCGCTGATTGTGAATTGGGCCACTCTTGGAGCAGCTGACCAAGTTTGCCTACCTGTCACTCCCATCACTGTGGCGATTTTTTCTGTGACTTCTGCATCGGGGTGGATACTGACCAGAGCGCCTGTTCGTAATCCGTAAACAGTATGTGATTTCGACATGGAGATTGCGAATGTCAAGAGTAGGTTTTCAGTCCAAGGCCAGCCTTCTTCGATCGCTTCACGAATTGTTTGTCCCCAGCCATGCGGCTCTTCTGCATACAAATGATATGCTGCGTCGATAAGTAACGTGTGTCCAACATGCTCGTTGGAAGAAGCACTTTCCATTACGGCCTCCAAGAATGCCATTCTTCCATCTGCGGTTAATGAGACACCTGTTGGGTTGTGTGCAGGATCGTTTAACCAAATCATCACCTTATCTTGTGTTGAGCAAAGTGCTGCAAGCTCAGTCTTGAAACCTTCAATGTCAACAAATGGATATTGTGTTTCTTTTGATTCAGGCAAGAGCGGGAATGTAGTAAAGTCAAGCCCACATCCCGTGATGAATCCTTTGTATGGCCCCCAATGTCGGTCACGAAGCAACACCTTATCGCCACGATTTGCAAAGTTGGCAGCCGCAAGGTACAGTGCACCCGAACCACCCGGACTTGCCGTAGCAGTCATTGATATTCCGAGTTCTTCGAGTGCTTCTCGGTGTTCGCCCATCGCAAGAGTTTTTGCTAAGTCGAGGAAGGAGGGAAGTCCTTTCAGTGGAGCATATGCAGCAATTTCAAGAGCAGGAGCAACGCGAATTGCATCCTCGACTACGTGGTTGATCGCTAAAGAACCATCATCTTCGAGCAACGCTCCGATTGTTCCGTTAACCGCATCGAACCCTTGTTTGACCGCTTCTTGGTACCTTGCCCACCATGCAAATATAGTGTCATTTCCTACCTTTGTCTGAGCATAGGGGTTGAGTAATCCCGCACCAGCATCTGGGTCCATAGACAGCCGAATGCAGCGTTGTTCTTTGACTTGTCTCTTGCTTTTGTTCAAATTTTATCCCGATGAACCCATCTTTGTTCTTGTTTTCTATCCGTTTCATTCATCAAGGGTAAGTGTCTCGGGCAGTTTAGCGCCTGTGTAGCATAGCTGGTAGTGCATCGGATTTGTAATCCGAAGGTCGGGGGTTCGAGTCCCTCCGCAGGCTCCATACCAGTGTCGCAATCTTGCGATAAGTCCGATAACCTCCGTGTTAAAGGCCAGTACATGCGTCCCTTCCATCTCGCATTCCCTGTTAATGATTTATTGAAGACTGAACGCTTCTATGTCGATGTCTTAGGTTGCTCGATAGGAAGACGAACAAAACGTTCGATTAATTTCAATTTCCACGGCCACCAAATCGTCGCTCATCTGGTCAGTGAAATGCCGAATAATACCGGTGATGGCAAGGTGGATGGCAAGAAAGTTCCACCGTTCCACTTTGGCTTAGTTATGGAATACACACAGTGGCATGAATTTCGTGAAGAGTTGATTCGAACGGGGATTGATTTTCGTCTTCAGCCTCACGTGCGATATCGCGGCAAAGTTGGAGAGCAGGCCACGATGTTTCTCAATGACCCTTCTGGGAATGCAATTGAGTTCAAATCTTTCAAAGATGATGAGAGGTTGTTCGCCACTGTGGACGGAAAAGAGCATACCGCTGGCGGTGGTGTAATCGAAAGCGAATCCTCAAAGTAAGAGGTTCAGTCGGGATGTCATGGTGGCCCAGCGATTAGATGGTAGAGCGTGCGCTGCAGAGGTCGAGAAAGACCTCATTTCTCGGATTTCTGCCTGTAAAAAAAATGGAATTGAACCCCATTTAGCTGTCGTCATTGTCGGTGATGATCCTGCAAGTCATGTCTATGTAAAATCAAAAGTCAAAGCCTGTGAACGTCTCGGAATCAAAAGTACGCATGTCGAGTTACCTGCTTCTTCAACCGAGGATAATGTTCGCGAAATTATTGCCTCTTTGAACGAACAAAGCGGCCTTCACGGGATACTTGTTCAATCTCCTCTCCCTTCTCATATGGATGAAGAGGCACTTACCGATCTCATTCATCCAGAGAAAGATGTTGACGGTTTCCATCCACAAAACCTTGGCCGATTGGTACAAGGACGGATGGATGGAATGTTGCCGTGTACTCCAAGCGGAGTGATTCGAATGCTGTCATGGGCTGGAATTGAAACAGAGGGGAAAAATGCAGTTATCCTCGGTCGTTCTCGAATTGTTGGTATGCCACAATCTCTCCTGTTGGGTTCTAAAGGTGTCGATTCTACCGTAACTGTAGCACACTCTCGAAGCAAAGAGATATCCAAATTGTGTGCGAGTGCGGACATCATTATTGCCGCAGTTGGTCGTCCTGAAATGGTTACTGAAGATTGGGTAAAGGAAGGTGCAGTCGTTGTCGATGTTGGCATTAATCGTGTCGATGACAGTTCTCGTGAGCGGGGCTGGCGTCTTGCAGGTGATGTCCACCCAGATGTTGCGAACAAAGCATCTTGGCTTTCCCCAGTTCCTGGCGGAGTCGGTCCGATGACCATCGCTATGTTGATGGAGAATACAGTGCGTGCCGCCGAGCAATCAAATCTTCTTTGAAAAAACTCTTAGGTCGTTGACTACTACCATGGATTGACATGGACCCTAAGGCACCTCGAATTGCTACGGCGTCTGTGGTTTTAGGCGTTATTACTTGGATTCTCGCTGGCGTGAGTTATGCTCTCAATCTCGGTCTTGATGAGGGCTATGGAAATGAAGAGGTTCTCCTTTCGGTGATTGGGGGTATCTTTTTTCTTATTACCTTCTTAGCATCTCGACCACGTGAAGAGATGAAGATGATTGAATCTCGTTCAGTTGAAGAACAGTTTGCTGCAATCGAATCTTTACCGACAAAGTTCAGTTCCTCCTCTACAAGCACAGACCAATTTGGTTTAGAAACACCTCAAATATCACCTAATTCTCAAGCAGTCATCACCTCGATATTAGGTAAAAGCGAAAAAACCGATGCTCAGGAGATCAGTGATGCAATGGCTGCACTCTCATCCGGCGAATCCGGAAAATTGGCTGCAGAGAAGGCTCAGAGTAACCCTGCACCCCATGTCCAAACGGCTCAATTCCGTGAAGTATTCAAAGCATCAAGTGCGACCGAAGACCGGTTCGAACGAATCAAAGTGGAAAATGTACCCCTTCCAGGTGGTGCAGTGGTTAAGGATACACCTGAACTTCCGTGGCACAAACCGGAACATGAGTTTCAAACCTCGGGAATTGAGCACATTCCTTTGCCGGGTGAGTCGAACATTTCATCTCAAAATGATGTGTTACAAGACGAAGTTCCTGCAATGCCGGATCTCGATGATTTGTTTACTGAGTCCATCCCTTCCGTACTTGAAAAACCCCCGAAATCCACGCTTCCAAACCTTGATGATTTATTTTGAGGAACTCCATAGTTCAATAGAGGTTGACCTCTTGGGTTCATACATGTGGACGGAACTGTTTGATTTACACAGCCACTCCACAAACAGTGATGGGCAGCATTCAGTAGACGAGGTCGCGCAGTTGATGAAGGCCTCAAAGGTCCGTTTTTGGTCATTGACAGACCATGATACGATTTCTGGTTGGGAGGGTGCAAAAACAGCAGCTGAAGCCAAAGGTCTTGTGTTCATTCCTGGAGTTGAATTAACATGCACGCCCGGACTAAAGGCTGATCCAGATGTCATGAAAAAGCATCAGAGAGAGCGTGCTTCAGATTCTTGGCACCTTTTGGCATATTTCCCTGACATTGATTTTCAAAGCGAACAACATCTCCAGTTCAAATCTTGGCTTGCTCCACTCGGTGAAGGCAGGATACCCCGCATGGTTACGATGGTGAACAAATTAGGCGAATTGGGGATGCCAATCGATCTCGATGCTGTTCTTGCTCGAGCAGGAGATTCCGTTGGTCGTCCTCACTTAGCAGATGAAATGGTGAAACAAGGCTATGTCGAATCTCGACAAGAAGCATTTGACAAATGGATTGGTGATGGAAAACCTGTACACATAACTCGTATCAAGCCAAGTATTGTTGAGGCGTGTGAAGCGGTACATGCTGCAGGTGGAATCACCTCTCTCGCTCACCCATTGTACTACTGTGTGAACACGGATGAATTGGTTCGGTTTTGTTTAGACTCAGGTGTCGATGCTATCGAGTGCTTCCATCGAAGTCACAAGGACTCTTATCGCTTCCAATTGTGGTCCGCTGCAAAAGATACATCTCTCGGCATCACATGTGGCTCAGATTTTCACGGCACGATGTATAACCAAAGCCCTGGTCGTATGGCAGTGCCAGCAAGCACTTTGCCTCAGCAATTGAAAAAAGCACTCAATGCTCTTGGCGCGTGAACGTATCAAGAATGAGTGCCGCCTCGAACAATACGATGACCGGCATTGCAACTAAAAACAGCGATAGCGGGTCTGGTGGGGACAGAAATGCGCCGAGTAAAAAGGCGCTAAACCAGATGTGTCGCCGATACGAACGAACAGTTCTTCGACGTACGATTTCCATTCGTAGGATGAGGAGTGTGACTAATGGCGCTTGAAATCCTACACCTGATGCAACTGCGAGATTCGCAATAAATCCAGTATAGCTCGTGAGCCTCCATTCAGTCGATAATCCTGCGGCTTGGGCATCGTTGGTGAGGTATTCAAGCAGCATCGGGATAAGCCAATTCCAAGCATAAAGCACTCCCCCGATGAGGAGTAGAATGGAAATGAGCAATGTCAAAACAAGTGCACTGTTCGGTCGTGGAGTATGGACCTTGAGTTCAGCAAGCCGTTGTCGGACAGCTCGATTCTTACTGGCACGCCAACTTCCGTCTGCAACCAATGTTATGACCATGCACAGTAAACCAACCTGGGCGGCAAGTTGGACTTGAAGTAAAATAAATTCGACTGGACTGATGACAATAATCTCGACGTTTTCAGGTAACCGTGTTTCATCGATAAGCCATGAAATAAATCTCTTTGTCAATGGAAATGTTACCATGAAAGCGAGACAGAAAATCACAGCCAGCATCTTCATCCTTTTTCTCAAGTACGAGTGCAAGGATACAAGAATTTCACCACCGGGAGTATCAAGCAGTTCGTCAACGGCATTGACGACCCCATCTCCTTCTGCCATTGGTGTGTGGAGAGGGCTGACCCTCATAACACACACTCATTGATGATGTCATTCTTGTTCCCAAAGATGGGAGGGTGTTGAGTCGTAGAACTTTCGATTGTATTTCTTCAGGCGACGTATACGGTTAAACACGAATCCAGTCATCCACAATGAAGCAAGTGAGAGGAATACCGCTTGGCCCATTAAATCTTCATGATAGTCATTGATAATTCGTACCTGGATGACATCCCCTGTCTCTGAATCACTCGGATTATGCATCATAATGTAGTGGTAGACTTTGGGAGATTCGATCACCAGCGGAAGCGTAGTCTCTGGCTCCACTGTATACACTTTACCAAGGCTCTGGGCAATGTTCCAGTCAATCGAACCGTTTTCCATGGAAGGTGTTGCCAAGTTGACCATGATGACAACCACTTCCATAGTCAGTGTGTCATCGAGATTCGTAACGTTAGAGTGAACTTTCATTCCCGGGTCAAATTTTTGAATGATTTCAAACCTTGAATCATCAGGTCCGAGTTGAAAAGATACTCGCTCATCAATGTTCTCAGTTTGAACTTGAACTGCCATGAG
>CALCOP010000120.1 GCA_937897365.1 uncultured euryarchaeote | reverse complement strand
AGCACGATTATCTGGTTTAGATCTCTGAGGTGGCCATGATGTCTTCAGAGCCGAATACGTTGACACAACGCGACGAAACAGTGGGTCGCAGATACCCATTGTTCGCAGAACGGCTCATGTTTGTCATTGCATGTATTGGATTTTATTTTCTTTATCCACATGCTCTCGATATTGGTGAGGGAATTGTTGGTCTTCTTGCAGCATGGTGTGGTTTGCCTTTGCTCTTACTCATGTGTGTGGAGCTGATTGGCAGGCTGATTCAATCCAGCCATTCATCCGGAGATTAAATCAAATCTCAACGATTTCTTTCGTTTGCGTTGTATTATCGGGTGTTTTTCGTGCATAGATAAAGCCCCAAATCCTCTCCCAGGGGACGAAGAATCTCAGTAGTGCCATGATACTCAAGAACATAGCAGCGGAAATAACCAATCCATAGGTTAACGAGAGTTCAATCGACTCGGACACTTGTCCTGCCCATTGACTTCCGGTTGAATCTTTCACGATATCCAAAAGTACGCTGTGGAATCCAAGAGCAACAATAGTTGCCACAGCGGTAAGCCCGAGGAATCCAAAAGTATGTTTCAAGTGCGTATTGAGCACATTGTCCATCTGTCGAACATATTCGGGATCCCTCTTACACGACTCTGGAAGACGATATGCGTATTCGAGATAACGAATTACGCCATAGGAAGACTCTTGGAAAACCATGATGAGAATAGCAATCATAATCAAACCAAATTGTTCGTTTGTCACTAATAGGAGACCAGAGATGCCAATAGTAGGTTCACTGAATTGCGCGCCGATAACGCTAACTGAGTTACCATAATCACCCAGTTGGCCATTGATGAGTGGGAATGCAAGGATAGCATGAACTCCAAGGAACAAGAGCGTGAATCCAATTGCCCAAGCTATTGAACGTCGTGAAAGCCCCCATATTCCTTTTGCGCCCATGATGACGGGTAAGAGGTAAAGGAAGAGAATCATCATTGACAAAATCATCAGCAATGGCCACTCTAAAGTACTTAATTCCCCAGAATTGGGAAGTCTCAAATCGAAACTAAACAGCATTCCAGTTAACCAAGAGAACAGTAATTGGCCGACCAGTACGACGATGAGGGTGACGATGAATCCGAGTTTTACTCGTTGTTGAACAGTTGGTGTCTGGAATGCGAGAAGGGCCATCCCTCCTCCAACCGCTAACCCAAGAATAAGTGGAACAAAGAAGCGAGATAGACCCGTACGACCTTCTCCAGTTAACCAATCTCCGATAGGTAACTGGTCCCCGATAAGAATTTCAATGGTGTCAAAAAGCATAGTGTGATCAATAGATCCTACGACATAGGTTGATACAACTTCCAAATACATTCCGATAAGAGCAACTGTTGCGATGATTTGCAAGGAAATAATTTGCCACTGTTTACGTAGCATTTTGAGATGTAAAGTTCGTGGACGAACTTCACCACTGACGGTGACATCGCCTTGAAGTCCTACATCATCAGCCATTCTAATACCCCCTCACTTGCATCAGTGCTTGTGACAAATCCATATCCGGCATCCAGTCGATAACCATCGCACCAGAACCAGCCAATGTCGTTAATCGGTTTTGGCGTTCAAGTTTGAGTACTTCATACGACATACGAGGAATTCGGCTGACTAAACGTTCAAAGTCGATACTCGATGGAGAGAGGACCGTTACTTCATGTCCTCGGCCAACTAAGTCTCGCACAGCTGCGGGTACTGTTCCATCACCTTCACACGATGAAATAATGAAAACTGGGCTGCCTCGGCTGAAACGGCCACTCAGTGAGTTCGTGACAGCTTGGAGGGGCATTGCTCCTTTTGGAGAAACGCCCGCAAGTGCGCTTAGAATCTTGAAATATTGCTTGTCTCCGGTATCTGGTGGTAGGTAAGAAAGATTATCATCAAAGATGGCTAAGGCGACAGAATCACGTCTTTTGAGGAAAAACGCAGCAAGGCTCGCTGCAGAAACGGTTCCCATTTCGAGCGGATTTTTCAAAACAGTACCGATACGAGCAATGTCTCGGCTATCGAGTAGAATATACAAGTCAGTAACTGCATCTCTACATTTTTCATTGACCATGAGTTCTCCAGTTCGAGCAAATGCTTTCCAGTTTATGTTTTTGAATGGGTCTCCGGGGACATACTCCCTCAAAGAGTAAAATTCAGACCCCTGACCTGGAGTCCTCAAGGTTGTAGCACCGGTATACATCTTCGGCGTTCTTGAGCGAAGGAAGGCTTCTTCCACTTCTTTTATTTGAGGGAAGATGACGATATCACTGTGGTGATCAACATACATTTCATCGACGCCAAGATTGAATGTATTTCGAGAACGAAGTGAAACGGGACCAATCGAATAATGTCCTCGCAGTGGACAACGCAAGACATAGCGAATACGAGCGCTTTCTCCCGGACGCAGGTTCAAACGCATCTGGTTGAGACCACTGCGCAACTTCATTTCATGAGGAATATTATCGTAGACTTCCAAAAGTTGAGTATTTCGATTTGAACGGTTCGTGACTAACAGTTCCACATACAAATCATCGCCTTTGTAGAGGTTATCTGCTGAAAGTGTGCGCTGGACTTCTACGTCACCATGGCCTGAAATCCATGAATTAACAACGATGAAAGCAATAAAAGAAATTCCGAGAATCATCATTTGCAGATTCGCAATCATCATACCGATAAGTATCAGTGCGATTCCACCAGTAAAAGTGAATGATGCCTTGCGTGTCCACATAATCTCACCTCAGGTTCGTCCCCACGCTTTGATCCGTTTAACGACGGCTACAGTCTGCTCGAGGGAATACTTTGTTGGTTCTATTGCAAACTTTGCTAACACGGGGTCATTGATCAGTGATACAAGTTCTCGCGCTGGCATCGCATGAAATTCTTCTCTGCTCAAACCATTTTGGTTCCGAACCTTTGAAAGAAATACTTGCCGTATTTTATCGGTTTTCGCGTAATATGTATACCTGTTCGCGTCCCCAAATCCATAGTAAATGATGCTGAAAACGTGACGCCATGGTTCTGGGTCTCGCTTCTTGATGAGTACTGCTTCAAAGGTGATAAAGAGCACAAGGAAGAGAAGAAGCATTGCTAAACCTTCTCCCGTGAAATAGACTAACAAGAAGTAAATGGTGTTGTAAGAATCTGCGAACAATGCATTCTGCGGATGTCTGGATTCATCGAAGATGACCATTGCATTTTCAGCGGGCTGCCCCTCTTCTCCGGGGACTGTCGACATCAACGCTTCTGCAATGAAATCTTTGGCCCACTTTCTGTTATCATTTTCAGGAATACACTTTTCATTACTCGTAACACAGTCATTACTTCCATACAGTGGATTTTCGGGGTCGTTAAACCCTTCATAGTCGTAAATTGCATTGATCAGAGCGGACCCATCGGCCATGAATACAATTCTTCCACCTTCATTTGGATCACATGATTTGCGAGCGCACGCTTCGATACTGAGGTTAAATTGGCCCCACAAATCGGGGGTTTCTGCGGTCTGTTCATTGCCGACCCATATTTCTCCATCTCCATTCACGTCAACAGTCGCCTCGTTGCTGGTAACAGCTCGAATAGAAACTTCATTGAGCGCTCCATCTACACCTGGAATCAGTTCGAGCGCAGTGATATTGTTCAGTAGTAATTGGTAAGTAGCGTTGTATTGTATTTCTCCATTTTTCCAATGTTGGGCGCAGAGGCCTGCATCTTCAAGCGGCATGGTTTGACCGTTCATTAGACTGCAAGGGTGGGCCCCTTCACCGTTCGAACCACTCCATCGTTCATGGACAGATATTGTTTCAGGGTCGATAATACTGCCATTCATGCCACATGGTGTTGCTTGAACACACATCCAGACATAGTTATAATCAAGTTCTTGGACATAAGTTGTATCATAGAGCTGGTAGCCAGTATAACGAACACCATATGCTTGAGCAATGCTTCCTGCAAAGCCATAGTCTTCCAATACCAAAGCGGTACCTCCCGCATCCACAAACTCAACAATCGCTTCAATCTCTGAGGGAGAATATCCATCTTCAGCTGCGATTGTAATGAAACCGTCGCTGTCAAACTGTGGGAGTGAAAGCGTGTCTCTTTCGACTCCAGCAAGAATATATGTTGTGTTTCTCGGGTCTTCAATATCCGCTAAAAGAAGGGGGCTACTCACTAAAGAGCTGGTTTGAATGCCCATATCTTTGATGTCCTGCCGGAATGCAGACATATCATTCCAGTCGTCATCGTAAGCCGACAATTGATTTGTATTGGAAAGGTTGACAAAATTGAGTAAGATACTCATCAACAAAAGCAACATTACGAGCCAGAATGCGGCTTGAAGGCCTATTCTTCGGTAATTGAGATTTACGTTGCCGAGCATGAGACCACTCTCTGGAGCACTGTTCCGACATACCCACGTGCTCCATTGTGTTTAGAAGGTTGTTATCATGTGGGAGAGAAATGCTCATCAGGAAACTTCTCTGAACGATGAAAACTACGGTCGGTTATCGCTTCAAATGGATTTTTGACGCAATTCGTGCTACTTCATCGACGGGAATTTCCATCAAACCCTCGTTCATGTCCCATGGTAAGGCGGTTGGGTCAAGATTTTCTTCAATTTTGACTCGAATACTCGATACCGATCCAGACTGTTTGTCAAAGACGATATCACGAAGATGCCCTAAAAGTTGAGAGTGTGAATCTATTACTTGACGACCAATAATTTCACGAGCAAAGACTGCCATGGTTTCACCTCACTTACAAGACGACCAATACTGCGCAGCACATCAATGCGTCGATAGCCGAGAGTGCTTCACATCGATTCCATACCGAAACCAGTATCGCGATTTCTCTTGATATTGGAGAGTCCTGATGTGAGCAATGTTTCCATCTTTTGA
>CALCOP010000119.1 GCA_937897365.1 uncultured euryarchaeote | reverse complement strand
ACTGTATCGTTGCTTTGCGAAGAGAGCAAGACCCTCGCACACTTCTTCGTGATGCATACGGACTTTCTGCAGATGTGTCGAATGCTATAGCGCGACATTTGGAAGAACATTCCATTGATTCGTTTCAGGTTCCTGACCCAAACAGGATCCTTGTTGAGCAAGTCATTTCGGGTGGTCACCCGACATATATGATCACCACTTGTAGAGGCAGAGGATTCAATACTGCCCTCGGATATTTCATGGCAGGTCTTGCGGAATCAAACAATATTTCTGTGATTGAATTATCGTTTGATGAAAATGGTTTGTTAATACGGACCTCAGAAGAAGTCGACCCTGGGCAAATGTATCAGGCTTTCAGAGACAATGACTACACTGAGGTTATTGAGCGTTACATCGTAAATACTCAAATATTTGCAAAGAGATTTAGAGAGGTTTCAGGTCGTTCAATGATTATTCCTAAGCGAATTGGAGCTGAAGAAATCAGCCCTCAACAATTCCAGCAACGAGCTGATGCTCTGCTGAATAAACACCGAACAATCGATGATAGCCTTCTGATGAGGGAAGCGAAAAATGAAATTATGTTCGGCGATATTGACATGAAGAGTCTTCAACAATTTTTGAGCCTCTGTCTAACGGGTGATGCTCGCATTGTTCACAACAAAGTCACTGTCCCCTCACGGCTTGGTATGTCGCTTTTCATGTCTGCGTTTGAAGATTTGATGGCAATGAAAACACGTGCCTTCCTCGTCAAGGACATCGACCCTGCTGTATTACAACGGCTTCTCGGCACACGTAGTCTTGCAACTGAATTAACTCCAGAACAATTAACAAAATTTTACCTTGACAAAGCTCCCATTCCTGAAAACGCCTCTGAATTGTTTACTCTCATGTCTCATGGTGGGGGGCTTGACTCATCATTCCAAAATCCATTGTACAACGAGAAACTCAAGGACATCGAAATGGATGTCATTCGAAATTGGGTTGAAGTACTCTGCCAAGAAGGAAAAATAACCAAGCTTGACGGAACTGGCGCTACAGAATTAGACGGCAAATGGTTCAGCACGTTTATGGCAGAAATTCACGGTACTCTCGGTTGCCTTTCCATGAATGGAGGTGGAGATGTCGATGATTTACGTGAACTCCACATCAGCGGTCTTTCTTACAAGGTTGCGACGAAATTTGATGGTAGAGTTCCAACGGCTTGGGAAGATAAAGAACTTGGAGATCCGCACGAAGCATTACGTGTGAAAATAATCGAAATGCTTGGAAGTGAGGGGCCTCAAACAGGGGATGTTCTTAGTAACCGTTTACCGTTCCCACGAAAAATGGTTGACCGAATTTTACTGGAACTTGAAACACGTAACGTTCTCTCAGTTGGTTTCTATAAACAAACCGACGACGCCGAATATATTCTCAAGATTGACGAACATCGGTTGATTGATGGCTCCGATGAAGTCGTTGAATACCGCTGGGTACAAAATCTCGTTTTAGACAAGACTTTCAAGCAATACAACGATGGTTTTGCAGCATTTGACTCCCATGTTCTTTTCCAAAAGCAACAAGAACTGCTGTATCGAGTAACTGATTTCCGATTCAAGGATTGGCAGGATATGCAATTGGATTCAGACGTCATCATGGGTCGACTTCTCCACAACAGGATGGGCTATACAAATAAGGATACGATACCAATGTTGCTTGGTTTGAAACCCGAACCTTGGATTGGACCGATGGAAGAAGAGCTCTTGCGACGAATACCAATTGGTGAAAATCTTACACGCCAAGAAATCCTGCAAGATTTCCCCAAGGGTGACGAGCATCGTGCGTTACAACGTGACATCAAATATGCGATGTCAAACTTAGAGCGTCAAATGCTTGTCGTTAAACAATTTGAAGATGTATCTGGTCGAAGGCGTCGCTTATCACTTTTCCACAGAGTGCACGGTGTTTATGATGCTCTTGATTTTGAAAGCGCCTTAGTCGAAATTATTCGACGTATGGGTCCGGTTAAAGGCAATACCCTGCGTTTCTATGTATCTCGGTCCTTTGAAGACCTGACAGTCGCCCTCATGAATTTGGAGAAAGAAGGTCGAATTGCAAAGGTCATGGCGTTGGTTCCGGACCCAGAAGCGTTCTACTGCATGCCCGAAGAAGTGGATTTACTTCAACGACCACGAAGAGAAGACCGATCAATGCGAATCCTCACACAATCAGACCCCTATGTTTCTCGTTTCATTTGGGAGGTTCGAAGTGTCCTGGACCGAGGTTGGTATCTCCCCGTCTTCAAGGGCATCGATCCCATTGGCAAAGTGTTGATGTTCAAGGTAAACGATTACTTGGTCATCAAAGATTTGCATGTTCCCACAGCGTACTTGGACGAGTTTTGTTCTGCTTTTGAACTCCTTTTGGAAAATCATGCAGACCAATTAGTCGATGTTGCAGTGATGTCGAACTTCAACAGTGAACCTGTAACGAATCTCGACGACAAGACTCGTTTAGCTCTTGAGTCAATTGGCTTCAAGATGGCAGGAGAGCGCATGATTCGAGGAGGTGTCGTTGACCCGCAACCAAGAGAAATTGCGGAGCGTGCTCTTTTCTATCAACATCATCTGCACCAGAAAACTCGTCTTGAACATGAAAGTGCGGCGGTAAAGAAAGTTGGTGAAATACGTGATGATTTCGCACTCCGAGGAAGATGTGAACTTTATCGCGTTGACCTCAAAAGTATGGCAAGTGCAAATCGATTGCATCAAGGCGTTAATCTACGAGGGCATCAAGTCTGGTCGACGTACGAACATTTCCAAAATTTGCTTGCCATTCGTGGCGAACCTCCTGAGGATGAACTTTGGGATATTATTGAATTCTTTAGCACAAATTCAGACCCGAATTTGTTCAAAGAGCGTCATGCTCTAACACAATCAGAGTTTAGGAAATTAATACAACCATTGGTTCGATCCGGTCATATTGTCCAAGACTTCAGAGGTGGATTCCGAACAGTCAAGATTTCTAAAGAAGTCGATCGGATTGAGTTGAGACGTGAGTATCTCAGAAATTTGGTGAAAGAATTCCCAGTTATCACGCTCAAACAGATTCTACGTCTTGCAGGAACCCCATTCAAGCCTGAGGAAATTAAATCTGTGCTCACTTCGTTTGAAGAAGATGAAACCTTAGTCAAAGGTTTCCTAATTGAAGACCTTGACCAAGTGTGCTGGGGTCGCAAAAACTTGCTTGAAGAAGCGAAGGATATCCCACCAATTCGAGATTTCGTCCTTCCACCAAGCGACCCTATAGCTCCCTACTTCGCTGATATTCTAAAAGAGAGATTTGGCTTTGGTTCAGCATATCTTGTCTTCAAGAATGCAGAGCCAGTTGCTGCTTTCAAAGCCAATACACGTAACAATATCATCGAGGTCAAAGATTACGAAGGTTCTGAAAAGGCTTGGCGCATTGTCAAAGAATTTGCATGGGAACATCAAATGCCATTGCAAACAGAATTGAGGATTGGGGGCAAGCGTCTCAAGTAGTATCGTAATGAAATGCTCTCATACAATCCACCCATTGCTTGATAAGTTAGCGTTGTATGGATTTTATCATGAAAGCAAAGGTAGTCATTGTTCTTTCACTTTTCTTCTTGAGTTCGCTATCTCCACTCTTTGCCACAGCAGAGGCGGAAAACTCCACCGGAATTGAGATACTTGATACCGCAGTCAACCCTCAAAACAACCACACATATCACCTCCTTAGTGCGAGTTCTTGGGAAGACGCCGCTGATGCTGCTCGTGGCTTGGATGGTTTCTTGACAACAATTAACGATGAAGCAGAAAATCAGTGGATTTTTGATACCTTTTCGACGTTTGATAACCAATCAAGGCACCTCTGGACCGGATTGTCTTCTTCTGGTGACGACGGCTATTACAAGTGGCACGATGGTGCTCCTTTCTACTACAATAACTGGGGCGACAGCCAGCCTTCACAAGGGGGCGATGAGGATTTTGTTCACATAGCGAGTACCAACATGGGTAACATTATGCCGGGAACCTGGAACGACCTTGAAAATGACCCACAATATTTCCCTGTTTACGGAGTTGTTGAGGTTGGCGAAGGGGCTGATTTTTCGCTACGCTTCAATGGGGATGGCGATAAAATTGTAGTTCCGCATAGTGATTCTCTCAACATTTCTGGAGGCTTGCATCTTTCAGCATGGGTTTTTCCTTACACAACTCAAGGCATCCAATTTATCACCATGAAAGGTGATTACGGCTGGGGCATGTATCTCAACAATGGTGCAGTAGGTTATGCCTCTGAATACAGCCTCTCAAAGCACCCGCTCTCCAATATGACCATCGCTGCAAATCAATGGAACCACATCGAGATCGAACTTGTTGAATCTGTTGGTGGGCAATTTACCATTAACGGCGAGCATGCAGGAAATATTTCTGCTGAAAATTCAATGATTCCTCAAGGTGACTTTGGTTCGAATGACTGTTTTACCTCCGGTGATTCATGCGATGAACTCTTTATCGCGAGCATGGGTGCCGGCTGTGACTGCAATTTCTTTGAAGGATTACTCGATAATATTTCGATTGGGTCCTCTGCGGTCAATACGACGACGAACTGGATTTCAAATTGGACCTTTGCAGAAGGTGAAGGCTCGATAACCTCGGACAATGTGAACAACACTGGAGAAATTCATGGAGCAGACTGGGTTATGCCAGATGGCACAATTGTAATGCAAGCAGTTGAATTGCTCAACGATGAAGATATCACTATTGATTCAGTTGATGCAGGTGACCAACTTCTGTTTTATGCAGACATTGAAGATATGACCAAAGAAATGTATCTGAACATGTTCGCATGGGGTCAGTTCGAAAAAGAACCAATCGATATTGACGTTTACATTTCTCATGAATCTATTCCAAGTTCATGGGACCATGATGACCACTTCGTTGCTGAATTTAGTTATCTTTGGGAGGATTGGAGTTGGCCTGATACTGGAACATGGTGGTTTGTTATCATCCCGACTGAAGATGTTGAGGACCTCACAATCACATTGACATGGGTTGTTGCGGACCCACCACCTGAATTGAGTGAAATGACAGAACTAAAGAACAGCATTCCAGTTACAGATCAATCGATTGATGTTGGCCGTCAGGCGCCACTTGACGAGAGAATTTTGTATTACTACGTGAATGTTACCGAACCACTTGCCAGTCTATCGGTTGAAACCTACGACGGTACTGGCAACATCAATCTTGGGCTATCTTGGCTAACAGTCCCAGATCCATTTGACTTGTTCGATGATTTTTTCTTCGGTGAAGACGATTCGGAGGATATTTCTTCGAAGTTGGCTTGGAGTACTGGTCCTGGGAATGAGGAAATAGCAACACTGTATGATGTAGAACCCGGTACATACTATGTATCGGCATTTACGTACGGACGTGCACTTGATTACACCATCAGAGCAAGTTTTGCCTATGCGCCAGATAATGTTGAACCTGAGGACGCCATCGAACTCTCGCCAGGGATTGAATACGGACCATTGAGCGGATATGATGGCCTTATGCAATACTTCAAGATTGACGTTCCAGCGAGCACCGAACGTCTTGAAGTTGACCTTTCTGAAGGCTATGGTGAAGCGACACTCTTCTTGCAATATTTGGAAGCTCCCGATGTTGCAAACTTCGATTATCGTTCAGGCAGTCCCGGTGCTGGTGATATGGTCGGGTTCAATGACCCAGCACCTGGAATGTGGTATATTTTGGTTTACACCGATGAGATTTTTGCGAATGTTATGATTACCGCATCCTTTGAGGACCGGTATGTTTGGAGTTATGATGGAACACCTATCGAACTTTTCAACGGTGAAGAGATTTCAGGAATTGAAGCACCTGCAGGACAGGAACTGTTCTTTTTCGTACAATTGGAAGAACCGGGTGAATACCTCGAAATCACATCCTTCGGAGGGGAAGGAGAATTACTCATCAAGGGTGCAGGTGAACAAATAACGTTCAATTTTGAAGACGGTTTTGAACAAGATGGCGGAGGCGGTGGA
>CALCOP010000118.1 GCA_937897365.1 uncultured euryarchaeote | reverse complement strand
AAGGAAAGACCTTGTTGAGCAAAAAAGGCAGCAACAATGACCAGTAAGATGACAACGGTTGCTGGAGAGGCAAGAATACTGCTATACATTTGGTCGACTCGACGGGTGGTCATGTCGTTCGCTTGATTACGAAATGAAGAGAGCCGATATCGGAGGTTCTCCCATTCGCCTCCCTTCTGCATGGTTGTGCGACAGAGAGGTGGGCTTTGAATGATGCTCCGTGTAGAGCGGTTTAGAGTTGAAAAGAAATTGTTTAATCAAGTCCAAATTCTCGCACGAGTAAGTGGCGTAAAAAACCGCGAGCACTTTGTAAAACCAGTCCAGTTGCCATCAGAGAAAGACCAAGAACTCCAATCCAAATAGCAGAAAGACCGGGCCCCACAAAACTGTCAATTGTACCAGTGACGCCTTGTGCAGTATTCATTCCCATCGCTGCTCCAGTGGCAAGTAGTCCAGCGCCAGGAAGCCCGAGGACAAGAAGTGGTTTCTTTTGAGAAAGTGAGAGCATTGCCCATGTTAGGACGGTAAATCCGTGAGACACTGCTGTAAAGTTGGAGCCCTTTGGGACATCGTAGCGAATGACGGTCGGTACTTCGATTATTTCCAGTTGCTTTTCACGCGCATCCTCAAGCATTTCCAGAGAAAGTTCCATTCCTTCTGAATCGAAGCGAAGACGGTCGAGTGCAGTTCTGGAAAAGGCTCTAAAACCAGATTGTGTGTCTTTAATTCCAAGGTCACTTGACAGATTACTCGCAGCAGTGATGACTTTGATTCCGAGTCTACGATAAGCAGGCATATCTGTCCCGCTTCCACCTTCAACGAATCGAGAACCAATAGCAAAATCTGCCTTTCCAGCAAGGATTGGTTCGAGCAGATTAGGAATGTCAGAGGAATTGTGCTGACCGTCACTGTCGAGGACGACTAAAGCATCGACATCGAGGTCTTTTGCCTTAACGAAGAGTGTCTTCAAAGCGCCCCCGTATCCTCGATTGACTCTATGCCGAATGACTGTAGCTCCACAGGCTTCTGCGATACGAGCGCTTGAATCAGATGAACCGTCATCAATGCAGATCACAGCATCAACATATCGTAACGCAGTGGTAACGACCGTTCCGATTGTCTCCTCTTCGTTATACATCGGCATACCTGCAACGATGAAACGTTTTGTAGAATCGCTCGTGCTTTCCACAATACCACCCATAGTAACGCGGCTTCCAGTCATATTTAGTAATATACCCATCGGGATTTATTATTTTTACAATTACTGTGGAAAAGGCTTCTTCAAGGGTCGAAACCCCTGAAGAAGCGGCATCGCGTTTCAGTGAAACACGTCAAACGTTCACACGAAGTTGTTTCAGTCTTGAAGCTGAGTCACAGTTGTCACTGCTCGCTCTCCACTGAGAACCTTTTCTAAGGCATTCAAAGACATTACAAGTGGAACATAAGCTTGTCCGTCGCTTGTGACATAGGTTGAACAATCAGAAAAAGCCGCAGTGTTGATTGAGATTTTCAAGGCTCCACCAGCGTTACTTTTTCGAACATAACCAACCAGTATATTCGTCATTTCGTCTTCATTTTCGGGCATCATTTTTTCATTATTTTTTGGCATATTTTTCAACTCCTCCGCAGAGAATCTCTCTCGGCGTTAAATGTTGAACATTTCATTAACGGTTATCAAAGACACTGTGGAAATCAAAATCCTCTCTTAGCAATGCGGCTCAATGATTTATCCAAAGGCTCATACATAGGCGTATCTTGTTTCGTCCATGCGAGCACTGGTTACAGGCGGCGCGGGGTTCATTGGCTCCCACTTAATTGACCGCTTGGTCGAGAGAGGGGATACTGTTGTCGCTTTAGATAACCTTTCAAGCGGAAAATTGGATTTTATCCAAGGTCATCTTGATTCAGGCCGTGTAACTCATGTCGATGGAGATATTACGGATTTTGACACTGTGCTATCAGTTATGAAAGGCATCGACTGCGTTTTTCATCTTGCCGCAAATCCGGACATCCGTCTTGGTACACGCATCACCGATACAGACTTGAAGCAAGGAACGCTTGCCACGTATAACATCGTTGAGGCAATGCGAAGATGCGATGTTAAGAAAATAGCCTTCGCATCTTCATCGGTCGTCTATGGCGAAAATGCTCCGCTCCCAACACCTGAAAATCATGGTCCGTGCATGCCCATATCTCTGTATGGAGCCAGTAAACAAGCTGGTGAGGGTTTGATCAGCAGTTGGGTTGGAACCTTTGGTTTACAAGCGTGGATTTTTCGCTTTGCGAATATTATTGGGACTCGTGGAACGCACGGCGTCATATTTGATTTCATTCACAAGCTCAAAGCGGACCCTTCATGCCTTGAGGTACTCGGTAATGGACTTCAGGAGAAATCCTACATGGAAGTCGAAGACTGTGTTAATGGTATTCTCCATGTAATGGAGCATTCCAACGAATCGCTGAACCTTTTCAATCTGGGTTCACATGATACTGCATCTGTTCGTCGAATCGCAGAAATTGTCGTCGAAGAAACAGGATGCAGCGGCGCATCAATCGAATACACCGGAGGCGACAGGGGTTGGGCAGGTGATATCCCAAGAGCCATGCTCGGGATTGATAAGATGATGTCCACAGGCTATGATGTCCGGTTCAACAGTGAGGATGCAATCCGACATACCGCCAGAGCACTTATTCAAGAAATTGGAATCAATGAGGAGATGAACGAATGAAGTATACTTATGATGACGAAGCAGATGTACGAACCTCAGCACTGATTAGAGTCATGGCTCTTTTCTTTGTTGGCATAATGATTATTGCAGCCACGACGAGTCCTGTTGCAACTGGAACCAAAGAAGGCGAACGTGCTCCGGCTCTTGAAGGCAAATACTACAACGGTAGTGGTTGGTTTGACTTTGATTTGGAATCCTATTGGGACCCAATGTGGGAAGAAGGAGATATTACAGGTCAATGGGTTGCTGTAGAATTCATGGACACCGATTGTCCATATTGTATTCAATCCGCTGAGGAGATGGGTGTAAATGCGAACGACTTTGGAAACAGCGCATCTGGTTGGGATGGAGCAATTGTTAATTTCATCGCAAGTGTTGCCGAATTGAACATTGATGGGCATGACTCAAGTCGATCAGAAATAATCGCATTCCGAAATAAGATTGCAGACTCTGGCGAAGATTGTGCAAGTATTGACTGCGGTGCTCGCCCAGGCGGTGCTCACAATTTCCCTTACATTGACGACCTCGACCTTGACAACATGGAAAAGTGGAAGGTTTCTGGCACACCAAGTTATTACCTTATACAGCCGGATGGTATCATTGCTTGGAGTTCTGCAGAGCATCCAGGCGAGGACATTCGAGATGCAA
>CALCOP010000117.1 GCA_937897365.1 uncultured euryarchaeote | reverse complement strand
CACTTCGAAACCTATGGTTCCAGATACTGCACCTATGCACGTCGTTTGAATAAATCCGGCAAATCAATTAAACACTCAACCAATCATCACTCACTATGGAGCCTTCACCATCTCCTCTGACAAGTGGCGAAGAGCAGGCAACTTCTGGGCCTCCGCAGCCAATTATCCTTGATGACACACCATCTATGTCCGACTTTTCACAAGGGGCTTCGACTTTTGCCCCCCATCAATCATTTGAAGTGCCGCCTCAAGTTGAAAAAGACCCTTTTTTAAAATCTTTTTTCATGTTCGTCTTAGGGTTAGCAATGCCGATTTTAGTGTTTTTTTTGATTGCTTTTCTCGGTGAAGTTCTCGACGATGAAGCATATGATCGCTATGAACGAGAGCGGGAAGAACAAGAGGAAAAATATGCGCCCCCTTATCAAGTGACGATGTTGCAGAATGAAACAGGAGTGTACTCAGCCACGATTGATTTACCCGATACGCATGAACTCTCACAGTGCTCGTTCAGAATGGATGATGAATACCTTTCTTGTGGAACTCTCGATTCAGAGCAAGTCAACAACAACAGCGGCGATTTGGCGGTTCGGCAGTATAGTTTTCAACCTTATCCCGATTTTGGCTTTGCCCCCCCAATCGCTCTTTTAGATGCAGATTATAGTTTTCAATCGAAGGAACTCTCACTCTTATTTGATGAAATTATTTCAGAAAATCTTTCTCTCGATGTTTACGCTTTAAATGAACAAAATCAATTTTCAAAAACGTCCGTTTCTGGTGAGACATCGGATGGTAAAAATTTCATCTTTCAAAACCTAATGAACACTACTGATGAATTTTATATGGAGATGCAACTACATGATTTGGATTATTTTTTCTCAGCCGAGGCTTGTGACTCATGCCTCGATGAAAGCTTTTCTTCTCTTGACCAAGTACGATTCAACTATCGTGCAAGTTCCGTTAATATGACAGTAATCGGGCATTATGATTCTCAGTCAAACGAACTTTCTCTCAAACCTTTACCCGCAGCAAATGGAGAGCCATTTCCTGAACAGTTAGTATTTGATATTGGAATCGATTGGGCTCCAATCGCTCAAACGAACAATACGACATGGGTTTCGATATTTGATGAGTTGACAGACTTTCCTTTATCTGGCAAAATGTGGGATTATGGGCGCGTCAATGTCAACCATCCAATTTTCGGCTACCGTACGGGGTATTATCATCCCCCCTCACTTCTTGAATTTTCTGCGAACGAAAACGGAACATATGAGCGTACTTTCAATTTCGATTTAACGGATTCCCTTCCCTTGATCGATTGTCACATATCCTCATTTTCATGGCCGCAGTATTACGATAGAGAACAACCAACCCCGATTTATTGCGACACCCCGCTTCATGGAATCGCAGAATATGAAACAATGATTTTCGAACAAAAACCCTTTGAAATTGAAGAACACGTCTCCATCCTCAATCAATCATGGGATCCCGTAAACCGAGAGTTTCGAGTAGAATTTAATCGAACATTGATCGTAGAAGAAAACGGTTTCTATGCCTCTGAACTATACACTCGGCCATACAATCAAAATCCCGATTCAGAAGGTCCTCAGAAAAACTTCACCATAACATTCGATGAGTCAGATGCAGATAGAGACTGGCTTCGGTTCTCAATGTACTTTGAAATTACTGGTAACACGAGTTTCCGTAACGATGGCCACAGCTTCACATGGTATACTTGGTGCGATATATGTGAACAGAACCTCACTGAGCCATCATACAGCGGACTCATCACTACGACTGAAGTCATTGGAGGCTATAATTTCTCGAACCAAACGCTTTGGTTCAATCCCTCACAGCCGACCCCCCCGAACGTTGAAATGCAGATTAGTATCACTCCAGAAGATTCTATGCAAAACCTCGCTCATCTGAATTACGGCGTGTATCTCTATGGCGATGATTATGTACAATATGTTGACGATCACTGGGATTATTACAGCTCATATCCTTCTGAAGATTTGTATTTTTTCTCGCTCGTTGCCTCTCCTTTCGTATACATCGGAGCAATCATTTATTCCTTTACCCGAGGCAACAAGGCTTTCGGAAAAGGTTTACTTTCTTCGATTATTGCTGCTATAGGCTTATTTGGCGCGTTCATTGTCTTCCTTGCCTTTTTGTTCTTGTAGAATTAAGTTCTCTTACAACCTCGTCGCATCATCTTTTTTATTTTCGTCCAAAGAGGCTCCTTTCGAAAGACATCTTCTATAACCGTCGAGTTAAGCCAAGGATGGAGAGATTAAATGCAGCACGTGTTGATTCCCCCTGCCCTCCCCCCGCCGTCCTACTATGATTGCAGATACGCCGTTCTTCGCGAACCTATTGGGTTTCCGAGAGGTGCAGAAATACTTGATGACGATGAACAAGCTATACATGCATGGGTTGAGTTCGAAGATGAAATCGTTGCTGTTGGCAGAGCCCACCTTATCGATGCAGACAGCGATGGCTCAGCAGCCGATCATGCAGGGCCTGGAGCAACCAAATGCCCAGGGTTCGGTCCGCTGAATGATTCCACAAACAGGCCCGCTATCCAGATTCGTCAAATGGGAACACGTCCAGAGTCGCGACGTCAAGGACATGCTGCAACAGTGCTTCAGGCTCTGGAAGCCGCTTCAAAAGACCATTTCGGAGCCAAAATAGGACTCCTGCAAGCCAGAGAAGTTGCTATCCCATTCTATCTTTCTCAGGGGTGGATGCTTATTGACGAGCCATATTCGATTCAAGGAATAGGCCCTCATCGGTCAATGATGAAGGAATTTTAGCCGAAAACTGAACATGAATTGTTCATATACAGTTGGAAATTTACATTACCAAGAAAATATGAACCATAGGGGCATTTGCTCCACAACAGATAAAATGAATACTGCTGCGGTTTCCCCGCTAATATTTTTCAAAAAGCGAGGAAATCACGCAAAACTTGAGGAGATATAATGAAATCCAAGCAAATCAACAAGAAAGAACCTTATTATGTAACGAGGAAAAACGAAAAATTGATGCCACAAGAGCAGACTTTGCAGAAGGCAAGGAATGAAAAATTTCTGAAAGCCCTCCAAACTCTTGCTGAAAGAGATCCGGAAGGATTCTCAAATGTTGCTCCTGAGCTCATCAAAAGAAGTGTATGGAATTGGAGAGGAGCGGATCCATTTTTCGCTGAACGCCTCTCAAATTGGATTGATACTGCACACAAGTGGAGCGATTTCAAAGAAATTCTTCCAAAAGATGCCCACCTTCCTCGCAGAAAAACAGTTGAAACCCTTTCTTTTGATAATCTACCAAAACAATACAGCGGATTTTTGCAGCATTTGTCGCAAAGATTTGAAGGCGATTATACAAGATGGGACGCTTCTAAAAGAGATCAGTTTACCATTTTAGGTATGCTGGCACTTGAAGGCAAGGAAGGCGTTCGCCAAGGACGCCTTATTCACCATCTTGGACTGGACAGTACGGGAAGCGTTGGCCTACCTGGGTCGAATGCAATACGTGCAGCAAAAATCGCTTTGAGCCGTTCTGCAAAACCTCTACAGCTTTGGGCACCTGCTTCGGGCAACGGTAGTGAACGGTTACATGCTTTCGAAGATTCGAATCTCGCAGATCTCGTTGCTCGATTTGTATTAAGTCAACAAGCAGCGATACTTCTTCCTCCTGCTTATACTCTTGAAGGATAGATGAGTCACTTCGTCGCGCCTTTCATATAGGGTCGGTCTGTTCCAATGTGTAGAGGGAACGTTGGGTTCCCTAGACCTAACCCGTGAAAAACGATGCATTTGGAGGAACAATACAAGGAACAAAACAAGAGACCAGAAAGCAAGACTGCAAACCAGTTTATGCTCGCCACCACCGAGAAGGTTGTTGGTAAAAAGTCCCTTGTTAACGCCTTGAAAACAACACACATACAGTGCGCAGCATCGTTTGAATCCCAAAACCCCCCTCCCACCATGTGGGCTGGGCGTTTGGAAAGAGAGAACAGCGGGTTCTCTGTGTAACAACAACCAAAAAAAATAGGAAGTGAAAAAACATGAATAAGAAAATAATGAGCGTGCTAATTGCAATGTTCCTTGCTCTCTCTGCAGTTTCTGCAGTGAGCGGTGACGGATCTGACCCACTCGACCCATCTGATGGTGGCGCCGATTGGGACGGTGACGGTCTCACCAACTCTGAGGAACAGAACCAAGGCACTAATATGAACAATGCAGACAGCGATGGCGACGGTCTCCCAGATGGCTGGGAAGTCTCGAACGGCCTTAACCCAACTAACGGTGGCGATGGAAATGCAGACCCTGACGGCGATGGTTTAACCAACGCTCAAGAGTATGCATCGGGTACAAACCCGAACAACTCCGACACTGACGGTGACGGTAAGGCTGACAACGTTGACTCGTTCCCGAACGATCCGAACGACGGTGAATATTCCGACTCCGACGGTGACGGTATCCCTGATGCTTACGACCCTGACTTTACCGAGTCAGGCGCAGGCGCAGGCGATGGTGGCACTGAAGGCGGTGGCGAATCTGAAGCTGGAGCTCAAAACCCACAACCTGGACAAGGTCAAGGACAAGGTCAAGGACAAGGTCAAGGACAGGGTCAAGGACAAGGTCAAGGACAAGGTCAAGGACAAGGTCAAGGACAAGGTCAAGGACAGGGTCAAGGACAAG
>CALCOP010000116.1 GCA_937897365.1 uncultured euryarchaeote | reverse complement strand
TTTTTAGTCATGGTTTTTTTGTTTGCAGACCTCGGGGTTCTCGCCAATGAAACGGATACTTCGCCGGTTGATTCTGAAACTCCGTCTCTTTACGCTGAACCGATACTCGTCGATGGATTACCGCCATTGATGTGCGGTGATGAATTGTGTTTACGCCCAATTCGGGACATCGATCGAGGTGATCGTATTTCTGCCGAAGAGGTTCAATGGTGGCAATCTTACGGCCCGGACCTCGATTGGAATGGAATGGATGACCGTCTTCAACGAGTTTTAGACGGTGCTGAATCGGTATCTCCAACTGCAATCATCGGGCCTGATGGTCGAAAAACTGTAGCGATTGTCGTCGACTATGCATGGCGAGCAAATGAAGCAGAAATCGAAACACTTCGAACAGTATTAGACGCCCACGGTTGGGTTGGTGAAGAGGGTGGAGCATGGTTTCAACAACTCACCGACATTGATTCTGTCGCTATCGATAAGGTCCCTGTCTCTGCCTTGATGGATCTCTATTCGATGCACGGCGTCGTCGTTATTGAAATGCAGAATGTGATGATTCCATCAAATGACGTGGCCGCCAAGGCTTCACGAGCCCGCCCTTCCGATGTTTACTCTGCTACGGCATACGAGCGAGATTACATCGGTGATGGAATTGTCGTAGCCGTTCTTGATACAGGGGTTGACAATGAACACGAATCATTGAATGATTTTGACGACCAAGGCGACGAACCGGATGAAGATCCGCTTTCGTATAACGATCATAAGTGGGTTGCAGGATACGATGCTACTTCTTCTGCCTCAAATCCAGATGGTAGTCAAGACCCGGATGACGGTAATGGCCACGGTACGCACGTTGCGGGGTCAGCAGTTGGTACCGGCGACAGTAGTCGAATTCACATGGGCACAGCACCAGGGGCTTATCTTGTCGACATCAAAGTTCTTACAGACGCTGGAGGAACCAACTCACAAGCTTCTCTCAACGGGATTCAATGGTTGATTAACAATCAAAATACAGATTGGGGTCACAATTCCTCAACTCGGGGAATTCAAGTTGCGTCGATGTCTTTTGGTTCAGCATCATCTCCTCTGGACTCTGAAAACCAAGGGGATAATGGGAGTGGATCAGAAGCACGTCTCGTCAATGATGCAGTCAATGCTTCAATTGTTTGCGTTGTCGCAATGGGTAACGACGGAACGAACCGAGTCCCTTCACCTGCGAGCGCAGACAGAGCAATTTCAGTTGGCGCCGCAACAGACCGCGGTAGTATTAACCGTACCAATGATGATGTCGCAGATTATTCCAACACCGGTCCTCGGCTTGATGATAATGACGACGATGAGTGGGATGAACTGAAACCCGATATCTCTTCGTATGGTACTGCAATTATGTCCGCAACAGCACAGACGGGAACCTCTTTCCCCGGTCAGCCTGCGAAGCCTCTTGCAGGCTCAGATTATGACAGCAAAGACGGAACGAGTATGGCGACACCTATTGCTTCCGGTATAGTTGCACTTATGTTGCAAGCCGACCCGTCTTTAGAACCGCAAGAAGTCAAAGATATTCTGCGCAACTCATCTGAAGCGCGTGGTAGTGCAAGTGAACCCAGCGTATCGGATCGCTGGAACGACGGATGGGGCTTTGGCCTCATTGATGCGTCTTGCGCCATAGATATGGTCTTGCAAAAAGCGTGCACACCGCTCGAAGCGAACGGTGATATCATCACCCCACCGCCAACAGGAAACGGTTCCGGTGACCACGTCGATATGTCCAAGCCCGTCAACGGAACGTGGTGGATTGAAGGAAACTTTGTGCGAATCGCAGGTTCTACTCAAGCCAATGACGACGGCGACGACTACACGAAGGTGCAAATCCGTATTGAGCAACATCTTGAATCGGGCACGGTACGAGAACTGCAAAACTGGATTGATGTTGGTGGAGATGTCTCCTCTTGGTTCCTGGATGTTTCAGTGAAAGACAGTTGGGTTCGCCAAGATGAAGATTATGTCTTGGTCATGGCTCGAGCACTTACTGAGGAAGGTGACGAATCTTTACTTGATGTTCGCTGGGTAAACATAGCTCGCATGGCAGTAACCATTGCAGGTCCTCCGTTAGGAACAGCGCTTCAAGGCACGGTAGAATTTAGCGGAACGGTCGAAGGAATCGAACATGACCTTCTCGAGTATCGAATTGATAACGGTGATTGGCTGGTCGGTGAAGAATTATCATCGATGGAAGCAGGCTCGCAAGATTGGTCCTTCACATGGAATTCCAATTCAGTGGATGATGGTTCACATCGAATTGCATTCCGAATGGTGAACGAAAGCGGAGTGCTTTCAGATGATGTCCGTCGAACATATACGGTCGATAACCAGCCTGCTGCACCAGACTTTTTATTCCAAGGCTCGGTTGAAATCCGAGATCAAGACCTTCCGGTTTATTCTGCCGTTGCAGGAACTGTATTAGAAGTGGATTTCACGATTGGTAATGCTGGAGACTTGGATGCGAACGATGTCTTTGTTCAAATCGATGCAGCGGGCAGTCAATCCGAAACGTATCCTCGAGAGACTCGTATTTCAACTCTTAATCAAGGTGAAAGTCAGCAAGTGACGCTCTATTGGTGGGCAACTGAGGCAGGCACTCACGATGTGACTATTACGATTGACCCAAATAATCAGCATGCAGATCCACGACCAAGTAACAATGTCTATTCTTTTTCCTTTGAAGTTGAAGAACGACCAGTGGAAGCAATGCTCAGATTCTTGCCCGGTGCGGTTCGAACCAATCCGAAGGTCCCACTTCCGGATTCTAATTTTGACATCGATGTGAGAATTGACAATTTAGGTCAAACTGAAGCAACTCAACTCACAATGCGTCTTGAACGTTGGACCTCGGATGGTTGGCTTGAAATCGGGACTGATGACATTTTGATCGTGCCAGGTTCCGATTCAAGTTCTGGACAAAAAATGGGCAATTTCAAGGAACTCGGCCGCCCGTTAGGTAGCGATGATTATCGGGCGATTCTGGAAGGAGACGGCGTTGAATCTGAATTCAGTGAACATCGTTTCACGATTGTCATCGATGATGTAAGTCTTGGTTCTCAAGTCAGCGTTTCGTTGAGTCAGGGAGAAGTTGCAATCGACTTTATCGGATTAGAGGAAGGTGGTTTACTCTTTACAACACGCGATGGCGAACTCCATGTTCGGACAATAACTGACGCCATGGTTATGCAAGTTGATATTCTTCTTGAAGAAAAGTGGGGTGGTGAATTAGCCACGCATCTACGGGACGATGGATTGGTTCAAGCAGTTTGGACTCGGAAGACAATGAGTCCTGATGGCTACACTCTTACCGACCTTGCTTTCACATCGCTCTCTCGCCTCGCAGAAAAAACTCCAGTACATCACCAAATGCCCGCCATCAAGTTGTCTGAAGGCGCCTATTGGGGTCTTGCTCTTACAGAATACGAAGATCAAGTGGTTTTGGCAGGTTATCACCGTGATATTTCAACATCGGGTTCATGGCAGGATATCACCTCGATTTTCACTCTGACATCCAATAATCCCGACAGCCCTTCATCCTGGAGTCCTCCGAACGTTGTCTTATCAGACATTGATATCCGCTCATCCCAAGGCGATGCCTTGACAATCGGTCTCGGGGAAGAAAACTTGCACATTCTCTATCAAGAAATTCGTGACGATGTCACTGGTTTAGACCGTGTTGGCCTCATGTATACGCACGGAAATCCAGATTATGCAGCATGGGGCTTCCAATCTTCTGTTGGTGATAATGCTCGCATGGCGCAGATAGTCGTCCTGACTAACAAGAGCGACGATGTGTTAATCGCTTCATGGATTGAAGGAAGAGGCAAGGATGCAATGATTGCTCACATTGTAACGGATAACTCATGGTCTGACGAAGCTCAAAGAATCGAATCACCGGGTGCGACGCACATCGAATTGAATCCGACCTCTGACGGTGTTCAGATTTTCTTTGATGAAATCAATGGTTACGGTCCTGTGACTCGATATGGAATTCTCTCTGACGGTGCGCTCGGTCAATCACTTGCGCTTTCAAATATCCTCACTGATGGATTCCTAAAGGGACACGCAGGAATGGAATCAGATGGCATCCTCCTTCTTTCCTCAGCCAGCGGGTCACTGAAAATGCGCACTCTGGCCGACATGAGTGGTGAATCAAATCGTAATTCTGGAACGGCGTCTTTCCTTGATTCCTTACTTGCTCCACTTCCAGGTGATGACGAAACGAAGATGCTGATCCTCGGTGCCTCTTCGTCACTGTTTGTTGTGTTCCTCCTGTTCATCATTCTCTCCGTACGCTCGTCTCGCCGCCAAGAAGAAACCCGACTCCCTGCAACTGTGAAGGAAGAAGAATCCGATGGCTTAGAATTGCTCGTTAACCCGATTGAAGACGAGGGGCCATTGCTTGCTATTGATTTGGAAACCGAAGACCTTGTCGTTGAGATGGAAACTCCAGTTGCTGTTCTTGATGATGAAGAAATGAGTCTTTCTGAATCGCTTTCGTTAAAGAGCGAATCAGGTGAAGGTAATGCTCGGCTCGACCGAAGAATGAAGCGCAAGCAACAGCGTGAGATTGCCGACATGGTTCA
>CALCOP010000115.1 GCA_937897365.1 uncultured euryarchaeote | reverse complement strand
GTGATTTGGATGTTGTTGTCACTTATGACGACGAATCAGAGTTCACAATCACCTATGATGACTTACGTCACGCATGTCCCTGTGCAAAATGCTCACCGCTACGTAACGAAGACGATTCAAGCAAAACTCTTCGCAGGCAAATCGAAGCCTTGCAGAAAGAAAAGCCAAAAGTTCGAACGGTGGGGAATTACGCTCTTGGATTTGAGTGGACACATGGCTGTTCAAGTGGCATATTCAGATTTGAAAGAATTTGGGACTTGGCGAACCGAAGAGATCCGGACAATGGCAAACCCTATGTCCACGGTGCATGGTAAGTCAAGGAACGCCATATTGTAGTCTTTTGACTGCGAGGTTTCATGTGTTATACCCAACCCCGTAGGGGTTGAGGTTCATCTATGGACGGCATTTATCTCAGTTGGATGGTGAGCGCACTCGCGCTTGGCGTCCTCTTGTTGCCGATATTCAAACCTCCATGGATGAAAATCACATTACCGACTTTCGTCGATTTCTTTCGAAGATATTGGATTCATATTTTGATTGTCTTCATCATTTACAACTCAAAAGATATTCTCGACCAATTAGACAGAATCATCATTGCCAACACAGGATTAGACATGACGCCTCTTATTTACGGTATAGAGGGGGACCTGGTTTTAGAAGTTCAGAAATTGTTCGAAGCGAAGTGGCTCACGGTTGCTCTAACACATTTTTATGTCTCCGGATTCATGTTTATTTGTTATGTTTCCATTTTCTATTTTGCATTTTTCGATGACCGTTGGATTGCCGATAGAATGACACTTAGTATCGCTTGGGTGTATATTTTAGCAATTCCATTTTATCTGTTTTTCAATGTCAGAGTTACGGGAGATTATATCCCTGGAATGGAAACTCTCGCTTATGATTTGACACCAGAAATAAGCGATTGGTTCCGTAGGATTGACCCCTTCACCAATGGAATGCCTTCACTTCACATTGGAATCCCGTTTGCTGTATGGTTATGCCTTACTCGATTTGATGAAGATCGACGTTGGAATAAATATCGAACATTGGTACTTGTCTATACCTTTGTCACTGCATTCGCCATTATCTACCTCGGCATCCACTGGTTTTCCGACATCATAGGTGGGATGCTCATTGCTGCTCTCGCTGTTTCGTTTGCTGACCGCACATCCGATGCATGGTGGAAAATATTCGATGAACGCACGATGAACTCTCGAATAGTGACAGTTTTAACAAATCCAAAAAAAGCCCTTGGAATCGTTCTCAATCGCTCTTCCAAAATTTATGAGAGATACAGAAGACCGAAAAGCAGGGAGACCGGTGTTTTAGCTTTGGTCGTTTTTTTAATGCTGTTTTCTATTATTACGTGGGACTTAAGCAACCAATCCTTACCCGCAGGCGGAATCGAAGCACCTCAGGGGGTAGCTACCAGTGATGGTTGGATGGCGACCATTGATAATAGAACGACGGGGCCAGTCGTCGTGGTTCACAATCTCGCAGATTTAGATGTGAATTGGGAGATAATGAATGGAAGTGTCGAGCCTAATTCACCTTATGCGTTGAGTGGTTCAATACTTGCCATTGCGAACCAAACAACATTATCTGTATTCAACCTCGACACCATCGGATCAACAAATTCCTCAATGTCAACCATTGAAATGCAACAACCCGATGAAATTGTTCTGGCTGGAGCAGTAGAAACAGAATTTATACTCACCGTGAGGAATGGTATGTTGAGTGGGTATACTCTCTTCGGTGAAGAGATATCACTTGGCTTCAACATTGTAGGTGTTGAGCGTATGCAGGCAAATGGCCTTGAAATTGCTATGGTCGTTGAAAATGAGCCAACAAGTATTCTCCTTTCTCGTATTGGCTCAACTGGTTCGATTACAATTGAGAACATCAATGCTTCATCAACTCCCGAACAAGATGAAATTCTCGAATCATGGAATACTCCTGTGGATATGGAAAACGCCAGCATAACCGATTTTGTATTCGATGATGACTTTATCGCTATTACAGTGAATGTTTCAGCGACAGACCGCTTGGTGGTCTACAATCGCTCTAACGGCCAACAATGGCTTGCTTCGGACCCAAAATATGCTGTAAGTGACCCTTCGATGCGGAATGGAATTTTGGCATGGTCTGTTCGCGACCATTTAGACCCAACAAAACCAATCGAGAAATACATGGATGGGGAAATTCAATTCGTCAATCTAACAAATAACCACACGCAATTTTTGACATCAGATGCTCTGCATCAATGGGGGCCAAATGTGCTCGAAAACCATTTGGTTTATTTTGAAGAATCTTCTGACGGAGAGGTAACAATCCACATCCATTCATGGGAGCCTGAACTGACAGTATATTCCAATGTCGTGCTCCAAATTGGAATGATTCTTGGGGTAGGACTGGTGTTTGCTCACGTGGTTCAACGCCAGTCAGAATCCAGAATCTCAAAATTACATCATGAAGAAGAGTAATCATTTCTTGATACTCAGCATTCGTTCTAATGCCCAGAGTGAACCCTCTTGAATCGAGGCTGGAACGACAATTTGATTCGGTTTTTCACCATCGGCTATACGTTCAAGAACGTCCATCAAATATGCTGGATGAATCATATACATGGTCGAGCATGGGCATATTTCTGCATCGAGACATTCAATGTGTTTATCCGGATGTTCGTCTGCTAATCGAGCGACCATGTTAATTTCGGTTCCGATCGCGATGTGAGACCCAGGTTCTTGTTGGGCAACAAAATTACGAATATACTGCGTTGACCCGTTAGCATCACTTGCCTTTACAGTATCAATGGGACACTCGGGATGAACAACGACAATTCCATCGGGATGACGATGACGGAACTCGTCGATTTGAGCGGTTGTAAAGCGCTTGTGGACTGAACAAAAACCATGCCAGAGAATGATTCGACTTCCCTTTAATTCACCCATTGCACCAATACCAGGCGTCCAGGTGGGCATTAAATCGTGGGAAATACCCATAGCGTCCCCTGTGTTTCGACCAAGATGCTGGTCAGGGAAAAAGAGAACAGAGCCATTTTTTCCAGCGCGATCAAAAGCCCACTTGAGAATACCTTCAGCATTGCTTGAGGTACAGACAATTCCACCGTGTCGTCCGACGAAATCTTTCAGGTCAGCACTGCTGTTCATATAGGTCACTGGAACTAAGAAATTGTCATCTTCTGAAGCTACGGCGGTTGGATCATCTCGAGTGATAGGATCTCTAAGATCTGCTTCATGCAAGATTGATTCCCAAGCCGATTCAACTTCGTTAAGTGTGGCCATATCTGCCATAGAGCAACCAGCCCGCATGTTCGGAAGAACAACGATTTGATCATCATTGGTGAGAATGTCTGCCGATTCTGCCATGAAATGAACACCACAGAAGACGATGTACTTCGCATTGGATTCAGCCGCCATCTGGCTAAGCATGAAAGAATCACCAAGGAAATCAGCGTGCATAACAATACTGTCTCTCTGATAATGGTGGCCGAGTATTAACAACTCATCACCAAGTTGTTCACGCAGTTCTTCAATACGCTCTGCAATAGCCTGCTCCTCTGGAGAAAGGGAGGTATCCATGAAATCCACGGAACACATTGGCAGTGAGACGGTCATCTTGCTTCATCACTGGCACGAAGTTCTCCCTTTTGAAGCAAACCTTTGCTGTAGTGTTGATAAATGGGGACCAAAAGGGCTCCTCATGGCCTTTGTTCCAACAGAGCGGTTGCATCTCGGTGCTGAAGCTGAAGTTTGGGCAGGAACCTGGATGGGTCAACAAGCGGTGCGAAAACTTCGCCGTCCTCGAAAATGGCGTCACCCAGATCTCGACTTGCGCTTAGGATATCGAAGAATGATGAGTGAATCCCGACTGCTTATCCGGCTCAAGCGACGTGGAATTAATGTTCCTGCAGTATGGGACTTAGATACACAATCAGGACGAATGATTCTTGAACGTATGCCAGGAGTGCCGTTGATTGAAATTCTACGTGACGACAAACATTCTCAAGAATTTATTAACACGACATTACACAATACTGGTGCGTTAATCCGTAGACTTCATCGTGAAGCAATCACGCATGGCGATCTCTCTACTAACAACATTCTCGTCGATGAAAATGCAGAGGTTTCTCTGATTGATTTTGGCCTCGCCGCCATTGATTATGAAATAGAACGATTTGGTATAGACTTACATGTTATCGACGAAATCCTTGGAGCTTCACATCCAGATCACAAAAATGCGATTTCGGTATTGGTAGAGGGATATTCTGCAGAAGAAGAAATCCTTGGAGAGGCCCCTGAACAGTCAGGTGGTGCCGTTCCAACGGCTCCTCAAGTACTGAAAAGATTGGAAGAAGTGCGTTCAAGGGTACGTTACCATGGATGATTATTCCATTAGCAAACGCAATTCTTCAACACTTCGAACTTCAGTAACATAAATTTGTTCGATTGCATCATACAAATCTTGGTCACCAACAGATTCGATTTCAATCATAATTTCAGCATATACAGCTGCTGCTTTTGTTTCAGTTTCGAGGGAGTGGACCAACATTTCATCAAATTGAGTCGTGTGAATAATCGGGTGAGGGTTACGCTCTGTAACAGGAATACCGCCAAGTTTAACGATGGCTTTTCGGACTATATCAGCGTGCTCTGTGGATTCAGACGCTTCTTCTGTAAACATCGGCGAGAGTTGGAGGCGGTGAATGCCGCGTATGTTTGCAGCATAATGCGCATACATGTTCGTCGCTCGTAATTCCCAACCGAGGGCTTCGTTCAAGGTTTTGATTAAATTGTGTTCAGACATCCTTCCAACTCTTAGGGCAAACGAAACTTTTTCTTTGTCTTGTTCCCTGTCTCATCCAACAAAGATGCCCTACATAAAGCCACTTGTTCATGCCAAAATTGCTTCACCAATCTTCCAACCAATCAAGGCAAGAAGAGGACATAACATCATGGTCACCAGCACGTAAACGATTGCAGAGCCGCCTTGACCATTATCAAACATTTCTACAGTTTCAACTGAAAATGTTGACATGGTAGTAAAAGCACCAAGAACCCCGGTTCCGAGTAATAACGCCAAGTTTGTCGATACGAGATTTTGCGTAAGACCAATCGCCAAGATTCCTAAAAGAAAAGAACCCACAAGATTGACCGATAGAGTCGCATATGGAAATGAATCCGTGGATAGCCATTCCCCTACTGCATATCTCAATCCTGCCCCGATGGCACCTCCAAGTGTTACAATACCGATTTGCTGTAGCATATCTTAGGGTCAAGATGTTGGCCTTTCAATGCTCGCATGTAAAAAGTCTCAGACCGACGATTATTGCCAATTATCTC
Organism: uncultured euryarchaeote; assembly: GCA_937897365.1. Classification (GTDB taxonomy): domain Archaea; phylum Thermoplasmatota; class Poseidoniia; order Poseidoniales; family Poseidoniaceae; genus MGIIa-L1. The sequence continues at coordinate 7,792 of CALCOP010000115.1, read as the reverse complement.
AATAGGCAAAAACTGTAGCAGGTAACATGGCGCGCACAATATGGTTCCTCACCGGCAATGCTGGCAAGCTCAAAGAAGCAACTCATCATCTCCAACCGCTGGGCTATGAGGTCCGCCAATTGATACTTGAAGAAGGTGAAATTGTAGAGCCTCAAGTTGAGACATTAGAAGAGGTCGCTCAATCTAAAATCGCTCAAGCATTACTCCACCTCCCTGAAGGAAGGCAATCTCAAGATATGGTCTTGGTCGAAGATGCTGGATTATTCATCGATACCCTCAATGGATTTCCTGGTGTGTATTCCTCATATGTACTTGATACAATTGGTTGTAACGGAATCTTGAGATTACTTGAACACTTGAAAAGTGAAGATACGATTCAATGTGCTCAACTGCGTTCTGCCAATTTTCAAGCTGTAGCAGCATTGTGGATGGATGGAGAAATTCTCTACGGAAACGGAACATGCCCAGGATGGATTGCACTTGCGAGCAGCGGTGAAGAAGGATTTGGCTTTGACCCGGTATTCACGCCAAATGACCTTGACGCCTTTGGAGAACCTCTACCCCCCGGTACATACGGTGAGAAAAGCGTGCATGGCAAAACCTTCGGCGCAATTCCATTAGAGGAAAAACAAGCCTACAGCCACCGAAGTCGGGCATTGAATGACTTACTGCGGCAACTTCCATCAGCATGATAAGTTAAAACCAGTTGGGTGAGTTGAGGGCCATGGGATTCGTACGTTCAGTTATCGGTATCAGTGCCCTTACAGTCGCTGGGTATTACCTTCTCAAAGCAGGGGAATTAACCGACTCTGAAAAATGGATTAGCATCGCAATTATCCTTGTCTTTTCCTTGGCTTGGATTATGATGGGGACCAAGAAACCCGTCGCTCGTGTGCAAAAAGTTGAGATGAACTCTGGACCATCCGATGAATCTCAAGAACCGGAACCGGAAAATGACCTTGACATTCCAGAGCCGATAACAGAAGACGATCTTGATGGAGCGTCACTGCGTGAAAGAAAAATCGCTAAAATACAAGCTGCTGAAGAAGAAAAGGAAGCACTCTTATCGGCTGCGGCTGCAGAAAATGAAACGACTGATGAAAACATAGTCGAGGTCACTCTTGAAATGGAAGATGTTCACGTTGCTGACGAGTTTGTTGTCGAAGTAAGTCCGGAATCTGTCGAGAACGCAGACATTGAATCCTCGATTAGTAACCGAAGAATCAAACATGATCAAATTCGTCAAAAAATCGAATTGCGACGCAGAGGCCAACTCGCTGACATTCGTGCGTCGACCGCCCGCATGTGGGAAGAGCAAACTGCAGGCGAAGACCTCGTCACTCTTCTGCAAACACCCGGGCACGGACAAACAGTATTGGTTTCACCTGAGCACCCTGAGTCAGGGCATATCTATGGAGCGACATTTATTCGAATAGATGAGGCTCGAATACTCAAACTTCGAACCGCCCTTGATGACGGTTTTGAGAAACTCCAAGTCAACAAAGAGCCCGAATTGCCAGAATTACTTGGCCCAGATGGTAATCCACTCCCACCACTTGTCGGTTTGGATGGAGCACCCCTTCCCCTTCCCCCAGTCATGCCAAGTGCGAGTGATGCGTTGGCAAAGCTGAAAGAAGAAATGAATGATTGATACTCGAAACCGTGTCAACTTTAATCAACGAAGGGTATGAGTTTACGTTATTCACATGAACAGTCATCCTTCTGAATTAAACGAGTCTGGTGAGACCAGTCGTAATTTAGCAATTTTGGGACTTCTCCTCGTCAGTATTGCACCAAGTGTTTCAGTTTTGACTGGATTTGCATTCAAAGCTGGAATTTTTGCTGTATTCGTGTTTATTTTTACCAAGATTTGGCTCTTTGGCTTACCGGCATTTTGGCATTTGAAAATCGAAAAGAAGAATTTCTCTTGGTCTCCTGTCAAAAAAGGCGGTTGGGGGATATCAATCATACTTGGAATTGGAATGGTTTCCGTCATATGGCTTGCGTATTTACTTCTTGGAGAGCAAATGATTCAACCGGATGCACTCAAGGCTATTCTTGATCCGGTTGGACTCACGGTTCCATGGAAACTCGCTGCAGCGATTGTTTTTTGGATTTTCATCAATTCTGTGCTGGAAGAATATGTATTCCGGTGGTTTATCACGTCAAAAATAGAGCAATTGATTGGCGGCAAATGGCGATCAGTATTCCTTTCCTCTACGATTTTCACGCTTCACCACAGTATAGCGCTGGTATTTTTCCTCGACCCATTCGGTGCGTTTCTTGCATCGCTCGGCGTGTTCATAGGTGGTACCGTCTTTTCATGGCTGTATCTTGAATACCGTAGTGTTTGGATTGCATGGGTCGCCCATGCATTTGCCGATGTCGCTATTTTTGCAATCGCATGGAATATTATTGTCGGTTTTTGAAAGAAAATATCGTGCTTTTTGGGCATTCCCTGACGGTTTTTATATACAGTCGCATCCTATCTTTAACGCTGGTAGAGTAACCGACCCATACTATATACAGCCCAGACGGTGACATCATGAACAAGTAAATCTCCAATTAACGCTTTCGAAACGGCATTGCTCAGGCAAAGCCATAAGAAAATTGGAGAAAAATATCATGAAGACAAACCGAAACATTAAGCCGTTGCATAACGGCAAGAATCGCCGCACTGGTCGCCCATCTGGCGCCCGAAGAACTCAGAAAGCAGCTGCAACTGCGAACAACCCTCAAGCTGAAGAGATTCGACTTGCTTGGGTTGCTGCAAAGACGAAAGCACGAGAAGAAAAAGAGTCCCGACGCAAGGATGGGCCATGTTGCTCGACTGACTCCGCAAAGCAAGCAACAAACCTCTTCCTGCTAAAGAAGCTCCAGGCTACAGTTTGTGACCGTGTTTGGAACAACGAACTTGGTCGATGGGAAGGAATCATGCCCCGTCGATTTGTTCGTGAAAACGCAGCTCACATGAGTCACTTTCGCGATTTTGCTCGCAAGCAAGGATACCGCAGTCGGTAAGTAAAAAGTGGCGAAAGCCACCATCATTGAAGGGCCTGGCCCGATACCTTTGAGCGAGAGCAAGATTACTTGTGTTCCCACTGAGGATTTTCTCTGTTCAGGAAAGCATTCACGCCAATTTCTTGGTCTTTAGAATCAAATAAAGATGCGAAAACTTCTGCTTCGTAAGCGATACCTTCTGTTAATCCGAGGTCAAGAGACGCCCGAATTGTTTGCTTACCAAATCGCAGTGTGTGGGATGATTTACTACCGATTATTCGTGCAATCTTCAAGGTAAATTCTCGCAAATCTTCGCTTGTGCATACATGATTGACCAGACCGATGCGATGAGCTTCTGCAGCGTCAATCATTTCACCAGTCATAATCATCTCCATGGTTTTGCCGTATCCGACAAGATGAGTCAAACGTTGAGTTGCACCGTATCCTGGAATAAGACCGAGATTGACCTCAGGTGTCCCGAATCTTGAACGCTCACTTGCAATACGTAGGTCACACGAACATGCTATTTCACAACCACCACCAAGAGCAAATCCATCGACCATCGCTATCGTTGGTTTCGACAAATCCCAAAGTGCTTCAACTGCATTGTTGGTAAACTTAACACGAATCTCATCTTTCTGCATCCCCACGAACTCCGTGATGTCAGCACCTGCGACAAATGCATTTGGTTTAGCTCTCTTACCTTCTGGAGGAGCATTGGGCTGAGCACCTGTTAAGACAACGACTCGCACAACATCTGTAGCCTCAACCCATTCAACCATTGCTTTCAAACTCGACATGACTTCAGAGTTGAGCGCATTGAGTTTGTCTGGACGTCGAATAGTAACCAGAGCTATGGAACCTAATTCTTCAAGTTCATTCACGGGGATCAGTTCAATCGAAAGTACGTCAGTCTGTGGGGCGTCCATGACCATCCCAAATGGTCCAAGTTCATCATTTCACCGACGAGCCTTGCATCCTTACGCATCGTGCTTAAACCAAGAACTCAAAGACCAAGACGCTTTCGAAGCGCTATGGTTGAATCCGACGCTCCTCTCGTGAAGGCACAAGATATGGCCAAAAAGTATGGCGATTTTATCGCATTACATCCCCTCAATGTTGAGGTTCATGCAGGTGAATTTTTTGGAGTCTTTGGCCCAAATGGTGCAGGAAAATCTACATTCATTAAACTCCTCACCGGCCAATTGCGCCCAAGTAAAGGCCAAATTGAAGTCTTAGGAATTAACGCAGTTAGCAATCCACAAAAAGTCAAAGCGAACATTGGTATTGTCCCTGAATCTGAATCGCCACCATCTTTTCTAACACCTTATGAGTTCCTCGAATTTGTCGCTAAATTGCGAACCGTAGAAGAAATTCATGGGCATGTTGAACACTGGATTGAATGGTTTGGGCTCGAAGAAAAACGAGATACAATGTGCAAGGACTTGTCGAAAGGCCAACGGCAGAAGGTTATGCTCGCTGCTGCTTTTATCCACAAACCAAAGTTACTTTTTCTCGACGAGCCATTCGCAAATCTTGATCCGATTTATCAACGTAAGTGCAGACAGTGGCTTCTTGAGCATGTCAAAAACGGTGGAACCATTTTCCTGTGTTCACACGTACTGGAAATGGCTGAGCGAATGTGCAACAGAATGGCGATTATTAACAATGGCAAAGTGCTGGCTGCAGGGACTGTTAAAGGTCTGAAACAAGCCGATGAAGAAACACTTGAAGACGTCTTTATCCGGTTGGTTGGACGATCGATTGAAGATGTCGAACGTCTTTCTGATGAAGGCGTCAAAGACGAGGATTTCGAGGAGGAGTGAACGTGCCTGGAGTGAGCGTTATATCTCGAGACTGGGATGAAGTCACCGATACAGTTCATGGAGATTCCCAAGCATTAGGAACCAGTGCCCATGACCAATTTTTACATGAGCCTTTGCGGGGATGGTATGCGTTTTCTGCTACCTTTCGAGTGATGTTCAAAGAAGAGGGAAGGAAAAGCCTTGAGTTCGCTAAAAAACGCCAAATGGTACTTTTTCCTTTACTCCTTACTTTAGTGACCGCTATTACTACCATTGGCCTGCAATTTCTTGTTGGAGATTCTTCAGCGCAAGTATCTGATATTGATTCAAAGACATTTACTTGGCAAGAATTACGCTTCGCTTTACATCTACCTTTGCTGATGTTTAGCCTTGGAATGGGAACTTTTGCCTTCATGGGCCACGACGCCATCGTACACAGGGCGGGAACAAAAAATTACCTTTTAGCGTCACCAGCATTACAACCACTACCGAACTCAGTAGCCCATTTTGCATACTTTGTCAAGGATCTATCGTTCTATGTAATGCTCATCCTGTCTCCAGTTGTTGCAGGAATGGCGGTTGGGATTTTGCTTGAAGGAATTGCAGGAATCTCAACACCTCTTGAATGGTCAAGCCTTCCTTGGACATGGTTATCGATGATAATCACGCTCGCTCAAGGTCTCGCTCTTGCCTTCTTAGCGTCGGCTCTGTGGATGCGTGGCCGACCTTTCACCATCCTCGGACCTGTATTGATCGTCGCACTTGGCGTTTCGATTGGACTGGGTAAATTGGACATTGAATCTATGCTATGGGGATTAGGGGTTCAAGGCTCTCAAAATCTTTTCACCGCCGTAATTGCATTGATGGCAAGTCTTGGAGTTGGAATAATCTCATCGGCCTTAATCATCGATGATTTCGATGTATCTGTGGTCGAACGAGCAGAACTTTTCACCCCTATTTACAACCGTTTAGGATTTCTTGGAAAAGGTGAAATTCGGTTAATTGTAGCCAAAGAATTTGTCGATCTTGTACGTTCAGGTTCGATAAAAAAGATGACTGTATCGTATGCTATTCCACTTCTGGTTCTTCTCGGAATGGCTTGGCTTGTCGATTTTGCAGAAGCGCCTATTCCAATCAACCTCCTTTCGTATGCACCCTTCCTCGGCTTCTTTGGATTCAACTTCTATTCTTGGCTTACCATTCTCGATTCACCCGAATTTATGAACGGATTACCGCTGAGAGTACCCCAGCTGATTCGAGCAAAAGTCGTCGTGTATTTTCTCGCTACATCGTGGATTTCCCTGATTTTCATTATTCTCATGGCATGGAGACTTGATGAATGGGGAGCATTACCTACGAGTATAATTGTCATGTTTGCAAATTCGATTTACATTGTTGCCCTCACTGCGTTTTTGATGGGCCTACGCCCCAACAAAGCAATTTTTGATGCTTCAATCATGATTTGGTTTTGGATTGGAACCGTCATTCCTTTGTTGCTGTTATTCTTACTTTCATTCACGCAAGGTGACGTGTCCTTGTATGGCAATTGGTGGGAACGGGCCTCTCAAGAAGGTTTAGCTGCGACCGCAACGATGTATGACCAGAGCATGGTCGAACAAGGCTACAAAGGCATGATTGCTGTTTCTGTAGGATTGATACTTGCCTCTGGATTACTATGGAAATTGATGGATCGCCGATGGGGCCGTGCTGAGTTTTCAAATTGAAGCCCATTCCAAAAGATTGGAGGTATCTTGATGAGCGTTCGACTCCGCGCATCAAGCATGGCCCGAGTCGTTGCTGTTTGCGGTATGCCGGGTTCTGGCAAGGGGGAGTTTGCGCAAGTTCTCTCTGAACACAACATTCCAGTTCTTTCGATGGGAGATATGGTTCGTGCAGAAGTTCGACGTTTGAAACTTGATGAAAGCCCAGGGATATTCGGTGAAATCGCGGCCCAATTACGTGCTGAACATGGAGAAGATGTGCTCGCAGTACGCTTAGCAGATGCTGTTGATTCACACCTTGAAAGCCATCCAATAGTCTTGATTGAAGGGATGCGTGGAACGGCAGAAAGAATTGTCTTTGATGAGCGCTGGAGAGAAAATTTCTACTCGCTCGCAGTTGTTGCATCCGCTGATGTACGATTTACACGAATTCAAAATCGCGGACGCTCCGAAGATGGTGACCGTCAGGCGTTTGAGATACGAGATACCCGTGAACGAGGATGGGGATTAGAGCAAATCATCGATGAATCTGATTTTGTCATCAACAATAACGTTGACCTCGATACATTTCGCCAGTCATGTAGTGCTTGGCTTGAAGCTTTCTCAAACCAAGATTAATCACTCCTTTGAAAAGGGCGTTGGATGGTGAATGTATTTGAGCCGCAGGGTGGCGATTTTAGGGGTGTTTTTCACCCAAGTGTTATAGTCGGCCATAGCCTGTGATAAATTGCTTCGGCAGAGGGTGCACGTATGGCGAGAAAACAAAACAAAGGTGGAGGCAAGCGTCAAAGGGCAAAGCAACGCGCCCAATACGATGAACTCGACAAGTATCCTGTCATGCCTCCACACGCTTTTGCACGCATCGTTCGTGACAAACAAACTCTCAACATTATCTACCAAATCATTGAGCCCCCAATGACCAAAAAAGAACAAGAATACCGAGACGAAATTCTCGATATTTTTATCCGCTCACTGACAGCAAATATTGAGGAAATTGACGCAAATCCTGAAGCATACATACGCACTGCTATGGACAAGGTCATCAAATCATACGGTATGAAAATCAATAAAAAATCAAAATCGAAGATCTTCTATTATCTCCGACGCGACCTGATTGGATACGGGCAAATGGATGTTCTCATGAACGACATTAACGTCGAAGACATCTCTTTGGATGGAACCGGTGTGCCTATTTTCGCTTATCATCGAAAATTCGAATCCGTTGAGACGACATGTGTTTGGAACACCGATGATGAATTGGAATCG
>CALCOP010000114.1 GCA_937897365.1 uncultured euryarchaeote | reverse complement strand
CGAACTCTGTCAGCGATCCTCCTACTCCCTCCAGTCGACGGTAAACATCAATGATTCAAAGTCTTCGGATTAAGACTGTTCTCACTGATACGGGTTTTCACCAGGAGATGCGGCCTGTTGTGGAGCGCCATATGGCCCTGAAGCTAACGGTTGCTGGGAGGCTTCAGGTTGTGTGAGGTTTTCTTGCGAGATGACCATGTGACCCTGTTCAATTCCAAGAATTTGCGGCTTTGGAGTCGTTTTCAAGCCAAAGACAAGTAGGCCAATAAGAGCAGCGCTGAGTGCGAAGATGATAAACAAAAGAATCGGATTTACCGAAGATATCCCTCCAAGGAGACCGTCTGAGCGTGCTTCATCAACATAAACTGTTTCAGATTGGGCCATTGGGCCATTGATGATTTGGTATTCAATCCACATCGTTCCTGAACGGTCAGGAATCCAATCTTTCGAGTAGATATATGTCCCACCAGACTCGATCTGAATTTCTCGTGCATCAATCCGAGTCCGTGCACCATTGCTTTCAACAAGTTCAACAAACATCTGAGCGTCACCATCCGCAAGGCCCAAATTAGAGATTAAAATTCCGAGACTCACAATATCTCCTGCAGCAAAATTATCGCTCGGCTTCATTTCAGGCAAACTGAAGACATACTCTGCAATGCGTTGTTCAAGAGCCCAAACAGAAAGTGGTGCATCAATGTCATTGAAAACCGGATTTATTTCATGCCCAGCATAATCCTGACCAGTGACCCAAACTCGAAGTTCTAAAGCATCACTACGCATCGACGAAGTCAATAATTCGTCCAAATCTAAAACAGTTGCACAAGGAATTGAATCTCCAAAAGCGCGACCACCGATAATCGAAAGGGATTGACTGCCGTTGATGACGGACTGACTTGAAAGCCCGATTCCTTCAGGATGAACAGCCCAGTGAAGCAAAAGGGAGGATTCATTTAACCGATCGGCTTCATCGATGAGAATCTCAAATTGAAGTTCAGACCATGTTGATTCATACAGTGTGGTTGAATATTCAGGATACGGCACACCCACAACCTCTGGCGCTTCATTATCGACGATGAACCATGCCGGTGGAGTCGTAGGAGTGCGGTCGATAGCGCCGTTCGGGGGTTGATAAAGAGAGGTAAAAAGACCGTATGAACCCGGTGTGAGTGGAGCAGTAATGGTACTGCTGAATGTTCCGTTAAGTGAATCAACTTGAACCTCATTTTCTCCAAGCGTGAGTTCAAGTTGTATTGGTTGCCAAACAGCACGTGACGACCTGTACCACAACAATTCCCCTTCAAAATCAATATCTTCACGAGGTTGAACCCATGTACCAAGCGTATCAACAACATTGCCGTCAAAAGAATAAGACAGTGAACTTGGCTCAACAAACATTTCTCCAGAAAACTTCCAACTTAACTCTGGAACAGAGAGTGTATTTGACTGGCCTCGGTAATCCTGGATGTAAACGGTTGGAGTTCGGAGCAAACTCACATCGGGATCAAAGCCCCACTCAAGTGAAAAGTTCACTTCAAGAGTCCCTTCAGACGAGAACATGTTGTTGGATTGCGCCGGTATGAAGTTACATGATTCGATATCGAGATAAATATCTAAACTGGTACACTGGTCATTTGTTGCATTCCACTTGAGAAGAACGGGTTCATTTTGGTTTCCAGCTAAATCAAGTTCAACATAGGCGATATCGGAAATTCCGTTCAAGTCCCATAACGGGAGGTGCAGCATATTGGATTCTCCCGGGTGAATCCAAATCGAATCACCGATGTTCCAGCTTGCAGGCGCAGAGCCAAGTTGTGGTGAGCCATCGTTGTTTATTTGAACATTGAACAGTGGTCGGTCAAATGAACCAGAAGCGAGCATCATGTTTCCGGCGGGGTCCGCGACCTCTATCCAACCGCTAAAGAAAGAACCACTAAACGCATTTGAAGTGTCAATTTCCATTGCATATGTCCCCTGAACCAAAGTCAAGTTTTCTGGGAGGATGAGTGACTTTTCTTGGACTTCACTTTCCTGCATTACGCCGTCTTGGTTCACATCATCAAACCATGAACGCCAAAAGTGAGCCATTGCATGTGAGGGTAAAATTGGTCGGTCAGCAATAACAAATTCAATCTCAGTAAGAGGTCGAGCATCAACATGATCGAATTCTGAAACGCTTACTGCTAAGAGTTCGGGGTCGACAGTATCGAACTCGAAGACTACATTGCTCGGAACATCAAAGACAATTTTCTGACCGTTGAGTGGAGACACGTCAAGGGAAAGAGTGACACTTTCTTTATTGACTGGAGCAGTCCAAGGGAAAGAGACAATTCCGTTGGCTATGATCGAGGAAGATTGAACTTCGATGCCATCGACAAGGAACCGAACTAAGGTTGAACCACTTCGAGGAGATGGGCTCATTGGAACATTTTCAAACCCAAGTTCTACCTCGACAACCACATCGTCGCCAGGGTTGAGATAGGGTGCGGAAAGCATCGATTGTACTTGATTTTCATTGACGACACCCCAGTTCAAAACTGCGACATCATTTTCCACACCATG
>CALCOP010000113.1 GCA_937897365.1 uncultured euryarchaeote | reverse complement strand
TGCTTTTGCATCAATGACTGCATCTTGTATGTCATTCATAACATTCCCAGCACCCATGAAGGTAATCACAGCGAAGATTTGGATTGCTACAGCAGTTATTTGTTCAGGACTGAGTGAAGCGTTGAGTCCGAATAAAGCGCCGAGTGGTACAGTGATTGTAGCCAAAATCATATTCTTTGGACGCATCAATTCGATAAAGGCTCGAATATCTGCCGCCATGAATCGGCGTGTAACGCTTAGGTCTTCATCCCTTTGCTTCAAGCAGAGGCGATAGACCAAACACAAACACGCATTCTGAAACCGCCAATGTCAGTCCCTTCATCAAATCCGACTTTGACAAAACGGCGGTCACGAGCGAGAACATTGCCGAGTTGGTTCATTGTCGCTCCCCATCGAAATCGCTTGTTGACATGTTCGAGGATGTCGGTGGTGTTAGCTTCGCCAACCGTGGTGAGGTAGGTCGAGATCTCTTGACGTAGGCGTTGAGTTCTTCCCATCAAGCCTCACCTCGAATTGCAATTTGACTTCGACGTGTGAGGCTCGCTACGGTTGTGCTGATAATTGCAGTTCCTGAGCCACCCGGTCGGTGCCAGGGTTGCCACCCAGCAGCGGCAAACCGAGATGGGAGCTTGCCGCTGGGGTGAGCATAGTGAGTTGTTGATTTTTCTGCCCATGTAGGCTTGTGTTCATTTTCAGTCGAGCGTTGAAGGTCGCTGAAACTTAATTTTTCAAGTGTATTCGCATTGTTGTGCATGAACCAAACTCATGGGCACCAGTATATCAAGCGACGAAACACCCCTCAAGTGAAACTCAATCTGGTTATGTTGTGCAGTGTGGTCTTTTTCACTTTTAATTGGGAGTTAAAGTGAATCGATATCTGAAGCAATGTCATTCTTCAGTTAGAGTCAATTGATGAATGGTGACGGCTAAATACGGGTTGACGGTGGCTAAACCATCCACGCTCGTATAGTGTAGTGGCCCATCATGAAGGACTCTCATTCCTTCGACCCGGGTTCAAATCCCGGTACGAGCATCTCTTATCTGAGATTCAGTTCATGCAGTCCTTGTGAATCACTCTTCTTCACGTTGCGAAAGAACAATCTTTCGAGGCTTTGATTTGTTTGAGTTTTCTCTTGATTCAGACAAGAAGGGATATTTTTGCAATACGAGGGAATTTATTCTCTTATCTGCTGCTTGCAAACTGAAAAATGGATAAGCTATTTTTTTCGGTATGCCCGCTACATTAGCTAAATTTTGTGTTGCTTTCCTGTATCTGCTCCACTGTGCTTGACTTAGAATTGCAGCTAAGCCGAAAAGTGCGAATCCAATAGAGACACTTCCGCAACATAACGTATTATCACCACCATAGAAGAAGTCCTCGAAATTGAATGAAAAAATTGGAATGATAATTATGAATACCAAACTGAATATGGCAGGCCAAGTACCAGGGTCAGGCTCTTCCTTGATCTTGATAAAAGCCTTGTAACTCTCAACCACTAGGGCTTCTTCATTGTCCTCAACTTCATCCATGCTTACCCCCGATGGCCCTACTTTCATTAAACTTACTTCAACTGGATTTTTCCAGTGTGAGAAAGGTGATATTCACAAATTTCAACTTTGAATAATATACCATAGTATGTGCAGATAGTATCCCGGTACGAGCACTTTCCACTGGCACGTGAAGCATTGTTTATTCCAGATGCAAAAGGAACAAAGGGCTTGAAACTTCTTGAGAAGAAAATTCAGGAATCTACGACACCTTGGATTGCAGGAACCAAGGAGATGAGCATTACTGACCTCATGGTTTTCACCTATACCTTTGGTCTATTTTCCGGTAATTTTGACGGGGTTCATGCGTCGGTTTTGGAGGATTATCACGTCTTGTTAGGTTATCATGATGTGATGGCAAATGAACCAAGAATTAAAGCACATTACGCCGATATTCCGGAGGGTTCACTACGCTGGACATATCAACCTAGTGCATTTTCAAGTTAGTCATCATTTTACGGTCTCCAAACCTTTGCATTCGTCGATTCTTCACACCGCAAACATACACAAGGATATATTATAATTCACGGAATTGTTATTAACGGGGGCTCTGACCTCTCTCCATGAGCCAAATTATATCCTTTAGTGCCGACAAAACTTTTTCAGATGGACTCGAAAATTTGATTGAAAAATCTGGATATCAAAACCGAAGTAAATTCCTTCGAGATGCGGCTCTCTATTTTGCAGAAATACGTGAGCATGGTGAAATAAATAACATGAACGATGATGTTGTTGTTGAAGGTCATCTCGTTATTTATTATCAGCATGGAATCGAACACAAATTGATGGATCTACGACACTCGGAAAGTCTTGAAATCACTTCTTACAATCACAGTTGTCTCCCGCACAGTCATGCTTGTGTTGACATCTTACACGCGATTGGAAAAGCAGCGAATTTCCGCGAAACCATTGAGCAATTACAAAATATTCACAATGTGGACAAGGTTTCACTCGTTACTGCTCCAATGCGTGAAGATGGCTGCTGTTGATGGTTTATTCAGAATTGAATCATCAGTCAATGCAAATAGATATGTAGCGTCTCTCTGTCCTTGCAGTATGAATAAGTGGGTTTTGCTGGGATTTGCAATTATCTCGGAAGTTATTGCTACTTCTTCGCTCAAATCAACAGAAGGTTTTACCAAACTTTGGCCATCTCTTCTTGTTCTTCTCGGATACAGCGCTGCGTTCTATTTTCTCTCATTGACACTTGATACAATACCAATTGGGGTTGCTTACGCAGTTTGGTCTGGAATTGGTGTTGCAGGAATCGCTTTAGTTTCGGTGCTTTTCTTCGATCAGCGTCTCGATGCTGGAGCCGTTATAGGCATGGGCCTTATTGTAGCTGGCGTAATTGTGTTGCGATTGTTCAGCGATGCATCAGTTGAGTGATACACACACAGGTTGATATTGCCCGTGAATCTCCCTTAACCATGGGTCCACTTGCATCATTGAAGTGGTCTCAACGTTTTCTTGAACAAACTCCTGGTGATGAGGTCAGCGATGGTCCATCACGACAAGTTCCAGGTGCATGTTGGTCAAAGGTCACACCCTTTACTGCACCTAACCCCACCATTCACCTGTGGTCAGAGAATATCGCTGAAACACTTGGATTGTCACGTGGTGAGGATGAAGTTCTTGCTGGCGGTTCGGTAGTTGAGGGTATGCAACCGTATGCGCAGCGATATGGTGGGCACCAATTTGGAAATTGGGCAGGTCAGTTAGGTGATGGTCGGGCTATTACCCTTGGAGAAGTTTCCACCCCAACAGGTGTTCTCGAATTACAACTCAAAGGCGCCGGCCATACTCCTTACTCACGATTTGCCGACGGTAAGGCCGTCCTACGCTCTTCAATTCGTGAGTTCCTGTG
>CALCOP010000112.1 GCA_937897365.1 uncultured euryarchaeote | reverse complement strand
TGAAGACTGGGAAGATGAAGAGGAAGAGGAAGAAGAGTATGATGAAGAATACGATGAAGACTGATTTTTACGACTCGGTTTGATTCAATTTTCACTGCAAATACTCAAAAGAGGTCGACCGGACCCTCACTCCAGAGGGGTGGGGAGAGTATGTCGAGTGTATTTTCCAACCTGGAGCCAAAACTGGCTGCTGCACTCGATTCAAAGGGTTGGAAACCCACACCTGTTCAGATATCTACACTGCCAGAACTTTGCGAAGGTGGAGACCGAATTATTGTCGCACCAACCGGCTCAGGAAAAACACTCTCTGCCGTTCTTCCAATGCTGAATCGGTGCTTAGTTGAACAATGGAAACCCTTGTCAATTCTCTACATTACACCCCTACGAGCACTCAACAGGGATGTCGACCGCCGACTGACCGAAATTACCGAAGCTGTTGGACTAAGGGTCGGTCTGCGACACGGAGACACGAAACAGAGTGAACGAGCCCGTCAAGCTCGAAATCCGCCCGACTTGCTTGTGACAACCCCAGAAACATTCCAACTGATGTTTACCGGCAAAAACCTTCGAGAACTGTTGAAGAGCGTACAAGCAGTCATTATCGACGAGGTACATGACTTGGCTGCGAGCGAACGTGGATGGCAACTATCTGTCGGATTGGAGCGCCTTGAAGCCTTATCAGGCCACCCTGTTCAGCGGATTGGACTTTCTGCAACTGTTGGAAATCCTGAGGAGGTTGCAAGATGGCTTTCTCCTAAGAAAGGAAAAGCGTTGTTGACAACCGGAAATCGCGGCACGGAATTAACCGTGGAATGTGCTCAAAGTTTGCCAGAAGATGAAATTGGTGCTCTTGAAATGAGTATTCAGCCTCGCGCTCACGCAAGTTTCCGAAGATTGATCGAGGTATTGAAAAGCGAACCACCGTGTTTGGTATTTGTCAACAGTCGAAGTGATGCTGAAACGATTGCCAATCGATTGCAAAATATGGCACCTGAAGTGAAAATTGGGGTCCATCATGGTTCTCTTGCTGCCGAAACACGTCAAGAGATGGAAGACCAGTTACGAAGCGGTGAATTGGCCGGTTTAGTCTGCACCTCAAGTCTCGAATTAGGTATCGATGTTGGTAAAATTCAACGTATAATCCAAGTGAAGAGTCCGCGTTCAGTCGATCGGATGCTCCAACGCGTTGGTAGAGCAGACCACCGCTTGGGAGGTATCGGAAAAGGGCATCTCCTGTCTTGGGACACAGATGATATTGCCGAAAGTGCAGTCGTCGGTCGGCGTGCGATGCTTGGCCAGATAGAATCGATTGAATGGCGACATCGTCCATTATCGGTTGCTGCAAATCAATTGGTTTTGATGGCACACTCTTTCAATGCAGTCGCCATAGATGATGCAACACAAATTCTTTCCAAAGTTGCTCAATTTGAAGGATGGGTTCGGCATGACACTGAAGCGATATTACGTATTCTCGCAGACAGTTGGATTCTTCGATTCACACCAGATCCAAGTGAGGTGCCTTGGTATAGATGGCCCAAAGCAGTCTATGCAATTGCGCAACAAGAGGCTGCGAAAAAAGGTGAAATCCTACCGGATGAAAGGCCCTTGTTCTCACTTCCAGATGATGAAGTTCCAGAGATATTCAAACAGCGAACAGTTCCTGTTCCAACCCCTTTCAAACTCGGTTGGTTTTCAACCGCTGGAAGGACTCGTCAGTGGGTAACAAACCACCTATCAATGATTCCTGATAAGCAATCCTACCGCGTACGAGATGCAGTAACCCGACGCAGTTTGGGAAGCGTCGATGAAGCATTTGTGTTATCGCTCAACGACAGTGGAGAAGACGATGACGGAAGTCGACGCCAATTTGTGATGGCTGGGAGAACGTGGTTAATCATCGATGCCGACCCCGAGCAATCGGAAATCTTGGTAGCGCCTGTTTCTGATAAAGCTCAAGCACCACGATGGATGGGTGAATTACCGCCGGTCCCGAAAGCCATCGGGCGAGACATTGGTCGATTACGCCAACTTATCGCTGATGATTTGCACCTCTTTGAAGGCCAATCCAACACCTTTATGCAAACGCAAAATATCGATACTGAAGGGATTTTTGCTGAACGTGACTCCGCGTTATCAGAGCATCCCTTTGATGATGAAGCGCTTGGAATGATGGCAGAATCAATTACTGCTCATGTTGAAGCAACAGGTCATGTTCCTACCGACCGCCTCATGACCCTTGAAGCACGAGAAGATGCAATTGTCATCAATTCATGCCATGGTTCTCGAATCAATGAAGGGCTGGGGCACTTCCTTATGGCAATGGCTTCAACCAAATCAGGAAAATGGGGGAGATTAGTGGTTGAACCAACTCGAATTGCCTTACAAACGGGTGCAGTAAACCCTGAAGATTTGATTGATTGGATGATGAATACCCCTCCAGATGCGATTGAAGGTTTACTCAGCGTGACCTTACCGAACTCTCGACAGGTTCGCTGGCGTTTCGCTCAAGTTGCGAAAACCTTCGGAATTTTACGCCATGGAGTCGATCCAAGAAAAATCAATCTTCAGTCTCTTCTGCGAAAATATCGAGGTACGGTGGTGATGGAAGAAGTGTTGTCAAAACTTTTCCATGAGCGAATGGATGTTTTAGGAGTGAGAGATGTTTTGAGGGCCATTCAAAAAGGCAACATTGAATTAAAAATAACAGCCTCTGGCCCAATCGGATTATCAAATCACTCAAGTAGAGACATGCTGTTACCAAATTGGGATAATGCGCAGGTCCGAAACCAATTGAGGGGCCGATTAACCAATGAGAGAGCCGTACTCTGTTGTTTAAAATGTGGAGCAACCCGTCGATTTAGAGTTGCCCGATACTCCGAAATAAGCGATATTAAAAATTGTTTAAAATGCAAGGGGTCGATGCTTGCATGCGCTCCAGAACGGATGCAATCGATGCTGGAAGATTGGGTTGCCTCAGAAGATGAGAAGGACCAAGGGAGAATGATGAAAAACGCTTCAATTGTTCAATCAAGGGGATATGAGGCTGTCCTCTGTTTGATGGGGAGAGGTATCGGCGAGGCTACTGCTCAAAGAGTGCTGAGAAAAGTTCAACGCAACAACATTGAAGGCTTGCTGGAAACGATTCACAACGCTGAAATTGAATATGCGAGAACCCGACGTTTCTGGAATTGATTACTCCCAGTTTTCAAGTTCATTTACGGCCTTTGCTGCCGCAACTACATCGCCTTCTTCCCACCAATCAACTGCAATAAATGTTGGACGTTTACCGTGCTGTTGCCAACACTCTTTACTTCTTTGAATCAAAAAATCAACATCATTGGCCTCATCTCCTCGTGTAGGATCGGATAACCCCAAAGGGCCACTGAGCCAGTTATTCATGTGGTAAACCTCTTGTTCAACATCACCTCGAAGAACATCACAATTCATATCCTCTGTATTCTCTTCTGCATAATTTGTAGTCCAGCTATGGGTGAGGAAGTCATGAATCCATGGATGAGAAGCATCACCTCCTTGCTCCCAGAAGACGACGAGCGTTGTGTTTTGTTCAATCAATTCAAGCAATGTAGGCCAAGGAGTGTTCAACTCATGGTAGTACACTTTCTCATACAATCCTGAAAGTTCAAACACAGCTTTGAGGTGATCCGGTTGAACATAATTCTCAACCAAAAGCGTGACAATGTCTCGAGGATTTTGATCTATTTTCCCTCGAAGATTAGTGAACCATCCGACCGAATCTACGGTGCCGTAAGCACACGGACTGAAACCTCTGCTGTCATCGCCGTGACACAAACGAACCGTTTCGATTTGTTCATCCCCCAGTGTTTCATAGTGCGTGTCGACCATGAAAGCACGCATGCCTGCATTCCATTGTGCATCAAGACCCGTTTGATGGTTACTGGCAGGATAATAAATTCCATCTTGATGTGTTGAAAAAGAGTTGTGAGTTTCTGGAAAAGTCACATTGTCATATGTCCGCAGACAAAGGATAATCAGTCCATTACAAGGTTCAGTCGGTGTTTCAGGTTCTTCTAACTGGATGGAGGATGCCGTGTCGATAGAAGGGGCGGCACACCCCGAACACAGGAGGAGTAAGGTCAGTACAACTGGTATACCCAACCTTCGCATAGCAATTGCCAAGCGTCAAGAGAGCATCAAAGCGTCGGTAGGCCGAATCAAACAGTTCGAACCAAAACGCCTGCTTCAAGAAGCATTCCATTCGAGACTGTAAAATCCTCAACCCAACGTTCTGGGATACCATCGGTTTCTGGATAAACAATCTCTTTGATACCTGCTTGAATGAGAGAGCGAGCACAGCGCGAGCATGGGGGCCACGTGACAAATGCGGTTGCTCCTTTCAGTGATATTCCGATTCGAGCAGCATGCATAATAGCATTTTCTTCGGCATGACAAATCAATGGGTATTTTTGATTTCGGTCAGTGAGGCGCTCATCATCATCGTCAATACCGCGAGGAAAGCCATTGAAACCTGTCGAGCGGATTTCTCGGTCTTCACCGACAACCACGCATCCTACCTTTGTTGAAGGGTCTTTGCTCCACCCGGAAATGTGCTTAGCCAACTCCAAAAACCGGATATCCCACTTCTCACTCATGGCCGTCAACATACATCTCAAGCACTGACTCTCTATCAGTGCTTCGCAAATAAAGAAAGGTTTTCATCACTGGCCCAATCAAAAGCATTCAGTATATTCCCTTGTAAATACAGCGAACCAAGACTCACGACGAGACCGACATTCTTTGCAGGCTTAACTGCCAACGATTCGATGGCTTGCAGTGCCGAAGGGTAGCACAAAGGGTGTTCATCTGTCCATTTTCGGCCAAGTAAAACCTCGAGTTCTACTCCTGGATAGCGGCCTCCCAATGGGCGAGTTAACAGTATTTTCTGGGGCGGTATGCGATGGCACATTTCATGGAAAGGTGAAAGCATTTCATCGAGGTCATGTTGAGGCGAGGTTCCAAAAAGCAGAGTCCACACTGGACCTTCTTCATTTTGAGGGGCATGAATACGAATAAATTGTTCCAATTCCGGAAGTATTCGCAGCAATCCCGAGGGATTGTGAGCAGCATCAAGCAAGTATGGATGAGATGCAGTCTCACTCTTTGATAGTGAATGCATGCGAGCAGGCCATCTTAGAAATCGTCTTGCTTTGGATATTGAATCTGTAGAAAAACCAGCCTTCCCAAAAACCGAGGTTGCCAACTTAACAGCTTCATCAAGAACACCAGAGTCACGGTCGATTTGAACAAAAGAAACGTCTGCAGGTTCACGGTTTTCTTGAAGCATGGAATTGCCCGCATTCGTCGCCTCCTCAAGCATGGCATTACGAACATCTTGATCTTCTGGTTCACGAATGAGAATCGGGCATCCTGGACGAGCAATGGCTGCTTTTTCGCGTGCAATCGTAGGCAGGTCTGAGCCCAAAATATCTCTGTGTTCACAACTCACTGAGGTCACAAGGGAAACGGTGGCAGGTCCGCTTCGAGTGGCATCAAGGCGGCCTCCTAAGCCTGTTTCAAGAATCAGTACTTCACTTCCAACCGAAGCGACCATAGCGACTAAGTAGGTAATTTCAAAAAATGTAAGTTCGATATCTATGGTGTCGTCATCACCTGATGCTGCACGACGAACTCTCAACAATGCTTCATCGAACTCTTTGGGGGAAAGAGGTATACCGTTTCTGCGCACGCGTTCTTCAATTCGGCAAACATGCGGAGAAGTAAAGAGGACATTTGCTCTCCCCTCAAGGGAAAGAGTCGCTGCCATAACGGCACATGCAGTTCCCTTTCCATTGCTGCCTGCGACATGAAAGATATGCTGTGGTAGTTCCAATTGTAAGCGGTCAAGTACTGTTTTTGTGCCCTGTAATCCTAAAGCCATACCGCGCTTTTTCGACGATTCAAGCCAAGTGCGTGCTTCAACCACACGCTGGCGAAGAGTTGGGGGGATTTGGCCTTTTGTTCTCTCTTCACTGGCCAACTTCGTATCGCCCCCGTAGGGGGCGCATGAGGCGCGACGCTCATATGAGTGTCCGAACTCGCAATGGATATGACCGAACAGTCGGAAGCCTCGTCACCGGACAGAAAGGTTTCGAAGAAATTCATTGCTGTTCAAGAAGAACTTGAGGCTGAAGACAATCTCTTGACAATGATGAAAGAACAATTCGCTTCAATGATGGGCATGGTGTTCATGTTCGTTTTGACAATTGGAATAGCACTGTTTATCCGTCCGTGGTATGATGTTGCAAACCTGCAAGCCTTTGGTGAGGCTGGTGCAAGTCAAGTGCGTTACATCGCTCTGGAATTAGTGATGATTTTCATTTTCACTGCAGCCATATTGGTGCTTGCCAAATACAAGAAAGATTGGATAATCAAATACGGAATCATGGGTGTTCTGGCCATTGCTTTGATGTACACAACCGTTCCGCTGGCCCACGTATTGGTATTGGATTTAGAACCTGAACCCTTTGAATTCCAAAGTGATAGCGGACTTCAGGAATCTTATCTTGCACATCATGGCATGGATACTCACCTCACCAATTCCTTAATCGGAAGTCCAACGATGTGGAACGATTCATTCAGTGCCTATCATGGAGAAGGATTGGTGAACGGTGTTGCGACTTGGACCACGACGCATGAACGCTTGCCATACACCGATACTGCCGATTTGAGAGTCGTTGTTTCCGATGAGTATTATTCATTTACCAATCAAGGACATATTTGGTATGTCGATGCTGAAACAGGAACGATTCAAGGCTCATATGATTGTCATCGATATGTCGAAGACGAAATTGATAATTCGACCTATCTTGAGTTTTTGGGCTCTTTAGGAAGCGCTTGTTCTCTTGCGTTCTATGCCGATGATGCCATGTACGTCATTAATGAAGACAACCGATTACACCGATTCAATGTCTTTGAGGACAGCCCGGGTTTAATGGTCTACCAAGCCGGTTGGGATCTACCGGTTAACTTGGAAACACATTATGGGGTTGAATATGCAGAATTAATTGACGATGATAAAATACTCATCGTGACTGCAAATATGGCCGTTGTTGTCGAATTGGAGAAAAACGCTCCTGCATTTGACCCGTTCGCTCCAGAAGAAATGAAAACCCCAGCAAGTATTTTGTTCGAGCTCAATTCTACCGGTAATTTTACCAGTGCTGATTATGGTCATTCTCCTTGGTCTGAAAATGAGATAAATGATTCTGAAGAGCATGAAGGATTTTTACTTCTTGGCGATGAAAATGGTGATGTTCTTGGTTTTGAAAGAACGAGTAATGATTCTGAAACCGCAATGTTCGTACCTCAAACAAAGATGAATCTTGAAGGATACGCAGATTCAATCCAGTCGGTTCGAATCACTGACCTTGATGAAAGTGGCCACACCGATTTACTTCTTGCGACCGACACAAGTGCGAACTGGCACTATCGCCAGGTATTGAAAAATCTCATTTCGTTCCCTGTTTCAGATTCATTGGAGACCGTTTGGTTTGGTCAGACCGAAAACGCTTCTTACTTTCACGCAGTCTATGAAAGCGAAAATGTATCAATTTCAACCGGAATCGTGACCAGTGAAATGTTGACTCTTGAGGGTTTACAACTCGAAGACGGTCCACTGATTGTAGGACTTTTAGTCGCTGCTCTCTTGATGATACTCTTGTATGTTCACAGTGAATGGTACGTCGTGAATACCGTGGGTGTACTTGTTGGCTCTGGAGTGGTCGTCATGCTCGGTGTCACTTTTGTTCCTACATTGATTATCGTGTTTATGATCGCTGCAGCCGTGTATGATGCTTGGGCAGTCTATCGCTCGAAACACATGCTCGATCTCGCTGATACGATGATTGGATTACGCTTACCTATACTCTTGGTAGCCCCGCAAGAAAAAGGCTACTCGTTCATTGATGAAACCGTTTCGATGAAGGAAATGAATAACGATGCACCCGCTCCTGTCAGGCCTGCATCCGCTCCTAAAAAGAAATCAAAAGATGCCATGTTCATGGGACTTGGCGATGTGATTTTCCCCGGAATGCTGGTTCTCTCTGCTGCTCAATACATCAGCGGTAATGACGGATTCCTTGTAGCGATGACAACGCTCTTGGGCGGATTAGTTGGATATTTTGCCCTCATGACTTATGTTGCACGTGGACGAGCACAAGCGGGATTACCGTTGCTGAACGGAGGCGCAATTCTTGGCTATGTTATCGGAGGTTTACTCATCGTGGGTACTGCAATTTTCGACTTTGGAATTACATTATGAGGTGAAATGAATGCTCGATATCAACATGTTTCGAAACGAACCTGATGTGATACGTAAGGACCATGACAAACGAGGAATACCTCATGACAACATCGAACAAGTCATAGCACTTGATCAGGAATGGATTAATCTTCAACACGAAACAAATCAACTACGAGCGCAAAAAAATACCGCCGCACGAGGGATTGGAGCTGCCAAGAAATCAGGTGACGAGGATGCTGCACAGCGTATTCTTGCCGAGGTTGCTGATTTAGGTGCCCAAATAAGTGAGATGGAGAAAAAAACAGATATCGCAATGGCTGAGCGCGACCGCCTTCGAATGAGTATACCGAATATACTTCATCCCGATGTCCCTGTTGGGGCAGATGAATCTGGAAATACGCAACACAGTGTTCATGGTGAAAAGCCGGTTTTTGATTTTGAACCTCGTACTCATAATGAACTCATTGAGATGAACAAATGGGTAGACCTCAAGCGGGCCGCAAAGATTGTTGGTAGCCGATTCTTCTTCCTCAAAGGCGATTTGGCAAGGCTTGATTTTGCCTTGCAACAATATGCAGTCGATTTCATTCGCGAACGCGGCTATACTTTTGTTCAACCACCTGTGATGATGAATCGTGAAGCATACGAAGGCGTAACCGACCTCTCTGACTTTGAAACAGTCATGTATGGAGTTGAGCCAGATAAGTACTACATGATTGCGACATCGGAACACCCACTTACTGCGATGTTCATGGGCGAAACGATTCCTGAAAGCGACTTACCTCTACGAATTGTCGGTGTTTCACCCTGTTTTAGGAGAGAAGTCGGGTCGCACGGCCAATCCGATTTAGGGATTTGGAGGGTTCACCAATTCACCAAAATCGAGCAAATTATCATTGCAACACCAGAGCAATCATGGGAACTTCAGGAAGAACTGTTACAGAACTGTCTTGACTTGTGGGATGCTCTTGAAATGCATTACGAAGTTGTCAATATCTGTACTGGAGATATGGGTACTGTTGCTGCTCGAAAATACGATCTTGAGGCTTGGATTCCAGGTGCGAACCAATACAAGGAAATCGTTTCATGCTCGAATTGTACCGATTATCAAGCGAATCGATTGCAGATTCGGTACGGACAACCTGGACATGCAGGTCAACCAATTGCACACACCCTCAATTCGACTGCAGTTGCTACTTCTCGCGCTCTGGTTGCCATTATGGAGCAAAACCAAATGGA
>CALCOP010000111.1 GCA_937897365.1 uncultured euryarchaeote | reverse complement strand
ATTTTGTCTTTGATCAAGTCGGAATTTTCTCAACCAGTGACCCGAATGAAGGATTTAATCTGTCGCTCCTTTCGGGAACGCAAGAAGTCGTTGTAGGTTCTGTGGATAACACTTCTCTCATTTATCCTGAATTATTAGGTGAGTTCATGAACTTGAAAGGCCCTCTCAACGCTCTTCTTTCAAATGCATTGGTTCCAGTTAGCCATTACGATGCTTACGGTAACGAATGGCAAACATTCCGATTGAAGGCAACTTCTCTCAATGCTTCTACGGGAGCACAAATGATTGTCCGAGACCTTGATATCGTCTACAATTATACGAAGTCACTGGGAAGCAGTGATGGGTTCGACCGTGAACTCAACAAAGGTATTGCATTGTGGGACGGTGGTTCTACTGCTGAAGTAAAAATGAAGGTATCAGGTTCACTCGGAGGTGGAGTTCACTTTTCCAATCTCCAAGTGGTTACCTCAAGCGGATACGACAACACGATTAATCTCGTAGGAAACCCTATTGGATTATATCCAAACGGTGGAATCTATGAAGTTGTTACCACTCATGCTGTCAGTTCCTTAACGGGCGCAAGTTTGTCCGAAGCAACATTGACTTTCGAATCACAGACTGGAGACGTGGTGTTAAGCTGTATTCCTTCCGTTTCTGGTTGCATGTTCTCTGAACTCTCCGATCCTTTGGACCTTCTCACGCTTGAGTCTTCAAGCGCGACTCCTATCAGCGATGGGATGCAAATTACTTGGCGCTTTATCGTTAATTCAAATTGGGAAGATACCAATGAAGTTCGAATTTATTCAGGACTGGTCGCATCCAATGGTGTAAACGGCCTCCCAGATGCCGTCCTTCTTGCACCAATCGGCGGTAATGCCGTTGAAAACGATGCTGTCATTACTTCATTCCAAGTTCTCAATAACATTGGAATTGTTCAGGATTTAGATGATGGAACTTCAGGTCAAAATGTCAACCTCGTAGGATCTGTCCGACTTGAAGACTTAACCATCTCGCCAAATCCAGGAGGCTACTTCATGGTACTTGAGCAAAAGACCATCAACAACACAGACGGCAATATTTCAATTGAATGGCATCAAGTTGCCAATCAATCTGGAACTTCAAATGGCGATTTTAATTGGGTAATTGATCTTGGAATGGCTGCTGGTCAAGACACCTACAGATTCCGCCTTGACGGCTATGAAGGCGGGGACACATTGTGTCCGGCTGCAGTATACCGGCCTGATAGCTCGTGTGGCATTCCTTTCAATCTTTCAATTGATACACTCGATCCGAATTTGATGAGCGTTCGAATCCTCAACGGTCAGGTTGACCCAGCACTCGAAAGTAACTGGAGAGTCATGGTCGATGACACTTGGGTCGTACCTTCGTCTAATCCTACTTCGACTGGGGACCAATCGGTACGAATCAATGCGAGCGATTTGCCGAATCCTCCAGAACAACTTGACATGAAGGTTTGGGTTCAATACGATCATGATACGAACTCAAACGGGCAACCAGAAGCCGATGAATACATCACGGTTACTGCATACAGCGACGGGGCTGCTCCATATGCCAACTACACAGCTTCATTTAACGACAATGCAAATGTTGGACAAGACCCCGTTGGTAAAGTCAGTGTTTGGATTGAAGGTTATGACAAAGCAGGGAATCCAATCAACGGTGGAGCTCCTGGGTTTGAAAATGATTATTTCACCTATGTGTCCATGAACTCGAAGTCTCCAGTGATTCGCAATTTCTTTATTGATGACTCTCAAGACAATCGTTTCTTGAAGTCCAATCAACAACAATACAATGGTAAATGGAACCACACAATGTATGCTGGAAATGAATACCACCTCATCGTCGAAGCAAACGATGACAATGGATGGCGAGACATCGACTATTTCCGAATTGATTTGGCTGACGACCGAGATGATATGACCGTCTACTATTACCCAAGAAATGAAACTGCATGGACCGACAGTCCTTACATCGAAATCCTCCAAGAAGACGGAGATTTCAAAGGCCCTCAAGTACTTCGTATGAGTGGAAATGTTCTCATTGATCCGTTCGAATCCGATTTCTACCTCGACTTACCAATCCGCATGACATGGGGGTTACCGGGTGCTTCAGCCTCTTTGAATAACCCCGTCTTGTATATGCAAGACCTTGACAATCCACGTTACAGAATGCTTCCAGCACCTGGCCGTCATATTCAAGACTGGCATTACAGTGATGGTATTCAACTCGATTATCGTGCTGATGCAGTTAATAATCAGATGATTACACCAATCTTCACTGATCTTATGGAAACACCTGGATTGACACAGGATGTCCGAAGCGGATTTGTTTATCCTGGAGATATTGTATCCTTCCAAGGACAGTATGCCTATCTCGATGGTATTCTCAATGAAGTCTATATCACCCCGGAAATCGAATTGACGCTCGAATTGACGCGTCAAAATGCTGTATCTGATGGTTCAAAAGGTTATTTTGCGTATCCTGGAGAAGTGACTTATCACTCCTTTACTGGTGGAGTTTTCGATATCAACATCACTGTTCCAACAAATACGAATGATTACACCTACACTTTCCGATTATGTCCATACGATGCAACAGGTGGAGCCGGTGGAACAAGCGGTGAGTGTGGCAATGGCATTGAAGGATTACCATTCGGTGCTGTTGATACAACATCTGCAATTTGTGCATCTGCATCATCATACGGCTGTCAAAGTTTCAACTTGAAGGTCGATGGAACCGCGCCAGTCGTTGTTCTCGATTCTTGGACTGTTAAGGATTCAAACGCTGAAACACTTGCTAATTTCATTCCGACTTCGTCCTACCATTGCGTAGATGTTGAAGTCATTCTTCGAGAACAACAAGCCTTGTTCCAAGGCGATGTTTCAGTTTCATGGAGTTTCTACAACGGACCGAATCCAGATACGGACATTTGGCCGGTCTATTTGAGTACCTTTGGCACTGAACCACAGTCCCAAGAACTCACACTTACGCCAAGTGGAACTTCGTACTTCGCTAAAGCAGAATGTGTAGACCTATGGCCAATTACAGAGGGCCAACTGGAACCCGATGCAGACCAAATCACAGGCACTGATATTGTCTTCTGGATTGTGGCAACCGATTCTGCTGGATCTCAAGCCCTTGATGGCGGTAGTCCTGCTCAACCGATTTTGTCCAGTGATGCTGAACACAAGTCAACCTATGAACTGATTTTTGAAGAAGCCTCGTTTGCGATTACCGATGTTGTTATGCGTCCTGACAAGCCAGAAGTAGGTCAAGAAATAGATTTGGA
>CALCOP010000110.1 GCA_937897365.1 uncultured euryarchaeote | reverse complement strand
ATTTCCGCCCCCTATTAACCTGTGGCTCCTAATCATGCATGAACAAGCATTAAGTGTGGAGCGAGGTTCCGACGGTTGTTATACTGTTCAAGAGTACGGCAAGCGAACTAAAGGTGAGATTTTTGGCAGACGGAGAATCGGCAAAAATATCGGTTGAAACATGGCTTAAAGTTGGCCTTGTATCTTCTCTTTTGCTCTCTGTTGTCATCATCAGTATCGTTAGTTGGGATAAAACAACGGTCCTCTCCCCCTACAACAATGCTGCAGATGATTATTCCATGCAACAGTTGACTGAGATGCGTAATGTTGTTGAAGCAAGTGATTTCAGTATCGCAAACACCATGTCAACACCTATGCTTGTCAATGATTGGAACGACCCTCATCGGACCATGCTTATCATCGCAGGACCTGAGAAGCCTTTTGATGCGGCTGAAGCATCCGCACTTCACGATTTTGTCACCAAAAAAGGTGGGAAAGTAATTCTTGCAGCAAGTTCAACCAACGCTCAGTTGGTTGCCTCTGAATTTGGTGTGAAGTATTTCGATGCTCCAGTTTATGATGATCAGCGCTACTACGAAGTTGAAGATGATCTTGGAGTACTCCAACCTGCAGACTATCGTCGATTGTGGTCTGCTGCGAGTGTAAGTCAAAACGTCAGCGAGATGGGTGACGAAAGATTGATTCCTTGCTCCCAAGCGAATATCGATATCGCTCAAGTCGAAAATTGTCGAATGCCAGTTCTGTTCCACAGACCTACTGCCATACAAGTTTTAGACGAACAATCCGACTCCGACCGGGAAATCAACATTCTCGCAGCTGCCTCAACATCCGCTCGCGTCGCCAAATTCCCAGACAACATTGACAGTGCGCAAAACCCAACACTGGGAGAAGGAATGACTGGACTTATTATTCGAATTGACTATCCCGTCTCTGATGTTCTCGATAAAAAGCCAAACAATGACTACGGCGAAATAGATGTTACTGGCTCGATTGTATTTGTATCTGACCACTCTGTTCTTGCGAACCACTTGTGGGATGCAGACCTTGCCGAAGAAAACGGTTACCTTCAATGCACTTCTCCTGCCTATGTCGAAAACGGCCACAACTGCTGGGATACAGACCCGGATGGAATCTCTGCGGCTCAAGGGGATACAACCTGGAATGGAAACAGCCAGTATTTCTCCGCCCTCATGTATGACATGATGGAGTTTGATAACCAAGAGTTATCTACAACCATTACCCGTTCTCCCTCGGAATTCTATGTCGTGTTCGATGAAAGCCGTCACGTATCCAGTGCATTGACATCCCCATTTACTGAAGCGATGGGCGCTATCGTCTTGCTTACCAGCGATGTCGTCCTTAAGTGGCTCATTATTTTGAATCTCTTTGCCCTACTCGCCATTGCCATCATGGTCGTCCCAGAAAAAGAAAATTGGCGGCATGTGTTTGACTTAACCCGATTTAGAGAACGTCCTTCTAAACTCGATCCATCTCAATACCAACTGCGAACCCGTGAAGCCTTACTCTCCAAGGTTCGTCAATTTAATGACCTTACGCGTGATGAATTTATGCGTAAAACCCCAGCGGAAATCATGCAAATGGTCCGAGATCCGCGTCTGGTCGAGCTGATTAGCTCAACCCGTTCCTACTCCAACGAAGAACTACGGGAGATTATCCCGCAGATACGACGTTGGGGAAATTGATAATTGGAGGAAAATAGACATGCAACCCCCCGCACCACCAGCAGCCCCGCCCGCGCCAGCGCCAGCAGCGCCTGCGGCCCCAGCAGCACCAGCTATGCCTGCACCAGCAGCGCCAATGCCTGCGGCACCTATGCCAGCAGCACCAGCGCCTATGCCAGCAGCACCAGCAGCGCCAGCTCCGGCCCCAGCACCTGCAGCACCGGCCGCTCCGGCCCAGCCGAAGCACCAGACCAGCCCAGAAAACAAAGAGAAGTTGAAGGCCGTCGGTTCGATTGCAAGCGCAATCAGTGCCGAAGTCCAGAAAGTAATTATCGGTAAATCACACGTTATCGATAATGTTCTTATCAACATCCTTTCCAACGGTAATCTTCTGTTCGAAGATTACCCAGGTCTGGCGAAGACATTGATGACCAACACCTTTGCAGACGCACTTGGTTGTGATTTCAAGCGTGTACAATTCACGCCTGACTTGCTCCCTGCTGACATCACAGGTACGAACATCTATGATGCAAAGAAGGGCGAATTTACGTTCAAACCAGGACCTCTGTTCTGTAACCTTCTCCTCGCTGACGAAATCAACCGTGCTCCTCCAAAGACTCAAGCTGCTTTGCTTGAGGCTATGCAAGAGAAGCAAGTTACCATTGGTACTGTAACACACAAGCTTCCAGCACCGTTTATTGTTATGGCAACTCAAAACCCGGTTGAACAAGAAGGTACTTACCCACTTCCAGAAGCACAACTTGACCGTTTCATGTTCAAGATGTCCGTTGGATATCCTGACCGTGCAGATGAAGATGAGATTCTTTCCCGTCGTATTTCACGTGGAAAAGATGCAGTCGAAGTCGAAGTCATTACCAGTCCTGAAATGGTGATTAACATGCAACAAGCATGTGAATTCGTTTACGTCGACCCTGCTCTACGAATGTATATGGTTGAAGTTGTTTCCCGAACACGCGAAGATCCTCGTGTTTTGGTTGGCGCTTCACCTCGTGGTTCCCAAGCATTGCTCAAGACATCACGTGCTGCCGCCGCTCTACGTGGCCGAGATTTCGTCACTCCTGACGATATCAAAGTCATCGCTGAATTGGCACTTGCACACCGAATTATCCTCAAGCCTGAACATCAAATCAAGGGCCTTGAGGCTGGTGAAGTGATTCAAACCATTCTACGAGAAGTTCCAGTACCTACAGTTTGAGCGTAATACGAAACTGATTTTGAGGTGAGTATGATGTGGAGTCGTAAATCTGCAATGTTAGGAAGCTTGGCTATTGCCATGTATTTGCTTGGTTTGACCTTGCGAAATTCCCAACTTGTCACGATTGCGGTTGTCATCTTCGTGTTCCTTACATGGGCTGCCTTATTTGGCGGCCATGCAGACGTTGCCGCTACAGGTCGTCGTGCAGATGAATGGTCAGGAGAAGAAGGTGCAGCATTGAACAGTGTTAGCGCAATGCGTAAATTGTCGAGTGCCCGGATTTTTGAAGATGGAGAACTCAACATTACACTGAGGATGCAAAACCATTCATCCCTCGCTAAAATACTTGAAGTTCGAGATCGAGTTCCTGAAGTAATGCGCATCAAAGATGGTGCAAATTACATTTTGATGGAACTCGGCCCTCGCCGTGAAACCTTCATCGAATATACAGTTGAATGTCCATTACGAGGATTCTACAGCGTCGGTCCAGTGGCCGTTAGAATTCAAGATCCATTCGGATTATTTCACAAGGAAAAAGAATTGCATGTCTACAACGATTTCCTCGTGTTCCCGAAAATGGAAGACCTCAAAGAGACCTTTGTTAAATCCCGTGTTCCCAAGATTTTCACGGGAGCTGTTAACATTCGACAACCAGGGCCAGGTTCAGAATTTTATTCCCTTCGTGAATACTTCGAAGGCGATTCATTCCGAGCGATTAACTGGTCTGCGTACGCCCGTTCAGGAAAACTGATGGTCAATGAACGCGAACGAGATGCTGTTTCTGATATCATCATTATTGTCGATTCACGTTCGGTGGCCGAAACAGGCCCTGTTTCGCGAAATGCACTTGTCTATTCGACACGTGCAGCAGCGTCATTGGCGAAGTACTTCCTTGGCCGCAGAGACTCTGTCGGCGTCATTGTTTATGGCGACGAGGTAGTGAGTGTTGACCGAGATACCGGTAAAAAGCAACTCTATGTCATTTTAACCAAACTCGCCGGTGCAGTTGCTCGTGGAAATATCCCGTTACAAGTTGTCGTTAACCGTATCTTACCGCACATCAACAAAGGTAGCCCAATCATTTTCTTGTCAAACCTCGAGGATGATCCTACAATTGTGAATGCATTGCGTGACTTTAGAGCCAGAAACTTCGATGTAACGGTTCTCACACCCTCTTCACTTGAATTTGAATTCGACGCTCGTCGAATCGATCGTACTGGATATGAAGTCATGAAAACTGAACGTGATGTTCTCATCAGCGAACTTCGTGGACTCGGTGTGAACATTATGGATTGGGAGCCAGATATGCTGCTCTCCACCGCACTTGCTGGGGCAAGAGGATTTTGAGGTGAGAAAATGACTGTATCACGACCTTCCAGCGACACAGCGCACTTGTATGATGGAAAGACCGTTCGTTCTGCTGCACCCTCTCGAAAGAAGATTGCAGGACAAATTGGCTCGGGAAGCGATATCCCTAAGGATGCTATTCCTGAAGTCGAAATTCCATCGTTCATCGAAAGCCTTCTCGGCGGGCCTTTGGTTCCAAAGACCAAATTCCTACCCCCTGCGAAGATGGTTCAAAATCTCCAACTTGGCGTCTATGGTATTCTTGTCGCATTGGCTTTGCTGACATACATGATATCGCCAGCAGAAGGGACGCTCTGGTACATGATTACTGGAAGCCTGGGCGTTGCAACTGTGCTTCAATTGATTCTCATTGCTGGCGCTACCGGTACCGGTTTTTGGGGAACATTCCAACGGGATGGTCGCTTTACACTCGTGAGCAATCTCATGTTCATACTTGCGATTCTACGTTTCGCATCATCGAAAGTTACTCTTTCAAACGATTTGTTCGGTCTTCAAGACAAACCATTCTTACTTTCAGCACTCGTTGTTATTTACGCAGTGCTTCTCATTATGTATTTTGAACTCACCAATGGTGTTCTTCGATATTCGATGCTCGACACAAGTATTCGTACAAACGAAGTTTATGTCATGAATCCACAGAAAATTGTCGGTAAGTATCATCGCTCCCTACTCATCAACCCTATTATTGCCACTCTGCTTGCCACTGTCGTCCTTTCTGCAAATACCATTCTACCGTTCTTTGTTGGTATTCTCTCAAAAGACACTGCGCTTCGTATGGAGGAATCAGTCGAGTTGATCTCTGTTTACGGTGTCGCATTGGGCACATTCTTCGTGTTCTGTGTCGTTGGCGGACTCTTTGCGCTCAACCTACCTACTCATCTGCAAAGTTTCCGAGAAAAGCGGGCTGATGACTAAACTTCAACAGCCAGTTGCAAGTAATTTGCTAAGATTTCTAACATCGTATGAATTTCACTGCTTTTTGAGATTAGACGGATAGCGTGGTCGTTTACAGATAAGACTTCGACATCGAGCATTTCTTCTAATTTTTCGATTAACTCAGATTCCGAATCTTCAGGTAATTTATTTCCAACCAAGGAAAACATAACACCAAATTCATTCGTTTTGGATTTGTCAAAGTATTTTGAAACAATGCTTTTCGCCAATTTAAGGTCGTGTTGAGAAACAGTCCAAGTGATGCTACCAGGTTTTGATTCCAAATCCCAACAAGGAATATTTTCGCCAGCAAAATCAACTAACACTCGACCTAATTTCTCACTTTGAGCTTCAAGTGATGGTGATTGAACACTTACTTGAACCACATTTGGTAGGCATCCGACGGCCTTGATTCTCCGAGTTTGATGCAAGTCTGGTCCGATAATGGTAGAAGCCGTTTGTCGCACGACACCTCGCAAGTCACGAATTTCAAGAGGTATTCCGATACTCCGAAGGGGTTCAACGGTAGCGGGATGCAAAACCGGTGTATCAAGTCGAGATAATTCCACAGCTTCACCATAACCGAGGTAAGGCACAGGTTTTGACGAGATACCCCATCGAGGGTTCAACGGTAAAACACCGTCAACATCTTTCCACAAAACGACTTTATCTGCATCGATGAGATGGGCAATTGAAGTTGCAGTGTGGTCACTTCCTCCACGCCCGAGCAGCGCTAATTCACCATCAGAACCCTCTCCGAACCAGCCGGTAATAACAGGCGTTCCATGAAGCGCACTGCGATCTAATTGTTTCATTGAAGTCTCAAGGTCTACAGTGGGCGCTCTGTTGACTCCTTTGAGTTGAAGACCAATATCTTCGGCTCCCACAGGGTGTGCTGGAATGCCGAGTTTCTGCAGATGGTGAGCGACAACCAATGCAGAGAGACGTTCACCAGCAGCCAATAAACGGTTTGTAGCACTCCACTCATGCGGGTTGCGTGAGAGTTCATCAAGAGAGAGTTCAATTCCTTTCAATACAGCTTTGAACAATTTTGCATTGTCTCCGTCGATTAAACCTGGGGCGAATCGCAAGTGCTGTCGAGAGAGGTCATTGACCAGTCGACTTGCATATCGAGGCTCTTGACTCGCTCTCATTAACCGGTCGGTCGTGCCCCAGAGGGCAGATACGACAAGAACAGACTGCCCGGGCCAGTGTTGAATCACTTCAGCAATACGGCTTAAATCAGAAATATCTCGAAGGCAAGAACCACCGAATTTATGCACAGTCATGGATTTAATCATCAAGATAACCTCCACGTAGAGCGAGATCACAAAGAATGAGTTGAGCCATGGATTCGACTACTGCTACAGCACGAGGACCTAAGACTGGGTCATGGCGTCCACCAACAACCAGTGGTTCAACTGAATCTGTTTCAAGATTGAGCGTGTGCTGTTTTGAAGGAATACTCGATGGAGGTTTGAAAGCGACGGATACTCGGATTGGTGAACCAGTCGCTAAGCCTGCAATCACCCCGTCGGGTTTTTCGCCGGTCAAAACCGGATTTTGTGCTGTTCCACCCCAAACATCATTGTGTTCTAAACCGGTCATCTTGATAACTTCAAAACCACGGCCAAACATGACGCCACGAGCGGCAGGAATGGCCATCATTGCCCGAGCAAGGGCTGGTTCAAGTCCATCAAACCAAGGTTCACCAAGTCCGAGTGGCAAACCAGATATTTGCAAATCAACGCGACTGCCAATTGAATTACCTTGTATTCGATGCCGCTTAACCGTCTCCACCATCTCAACGGCAGCTACCGGGTCGCGGCATCGCATATCTCCACAGGCATCATTTTTCCATCTTGGTGGGCATTGGTCCATATCTCGTGCTTCGACATGTCCAATTGCGCCGACATGAGCCTCACATTTGACATTGATTTTGTTAAGAAGTGGTGAAAGCAAGGAGGCAGCAGCGACCAGTGCAGCAGTCAATCGAGCAGAGGAAGTACCTCCCCCTCTCAAGTCAGCTTCGCCATTGGTGCGCTTGTGCATGACCATGTCTTGGTGACCTGGACGCGGGTGAGCAGGTAAGAAGCTATAGTCTCTTGATTTGGCATCTTTATTTGCTATGGAAATTTCAATTTCTTCGCCGGTAGTCTTTCCTTCGGATATTCCCGTTCGAAATTCAACAATATCTGGCTCTCTGCGTTTACTTGCATAACGCCCTCCTGGTCGTCGAGTTGCCATAGCCGCTTCAATGGCTTCATTGTCTATTTCAATGCCAGCAGGAACGCCGTTAAGCAGCGCTCCAACTCGGGGTCCGTGACTTGTACCAAAAAGAGTAAGACGAATCCTTTCTCCGAGGTGCATGTGCATAGGACTCAAACTGTCGAGCCACTCT